>NZ_JBLFFK010000005.1:0-191730 GCF_051400715.1 Neorhizobium descurainiae | reverse complement strand
CGCTCACCGCACGCGCCCTTCGTCTATCGGTTAGGACGCCAGATTTTCATTCTGGAAAGAGGGGTTCGACTCCCCTAGGGCGTGCCATTCTCCTTCTCCAAGCTTTTGTTTTTGTTTTCTTATCCGCTTTTGGACGAGCGCGTTCCGGTACGTGATTTTTTGCGTGTGCGAACAGCAAAAACTTGCATTTTGCGCTTGCGGGAAATCATCGCCCTCACTATAAGGGCGCTCACCGCACGCGCCCTTCGTCTATCGGTTAGGACGCCAGATTTTCATTCTGGAAAGAGGGGTTCGACTCCCCTAGGGCGTGCCATTCGACTTCTTTTGCATTCCATGTTTTCATAGTATGGTTCTTGATCGTCAGCAGGCGCCCATCGTCTAGCGGTCAGGACGCCGCCTCTCACGGCGGTAACACGGGTTCGAGTCCCGTTGGGCGTACCACTTCCTCCCCTCTTAAAAGCCGAATGACAGCTCTTAAGACGCCTTCGCCGCATCGAGAAGGCGAAGCTGGATTCGCCTGTTCCCCTGCCATTGGTCGGCGCTGAGGCATCCGGCGGCATGGATTTGGGCGCCCCGCGAATTGAGCAGCATGTTTCCAAGCGGCGTCTCGGCTGCACGGAAGGCGATCCCGTCGAGCCGCGAACCGTCGGCGGCCTCCAGCGTCACCTTGACATGCGCGGTGCCGACGAGCCGGGCATCCTTCAGGCGGTGGGCCGGGATGGCGAAGACCGGCTGGGCATGACCGGACCCGTAGGGCCCCGCCTGTTCGAGCTGGTCGAAGAGTTCCAGCGTCGCGCCGGAGGCGGAGAGAGCGCCGTCGATCTTCAGCACGTGATTGGCAACCAGGCCCGGCACGCTTTCACCGGCCATCTCCTCAAAAAAGGCCCGCAGGCGGCCGAGATTGGCGCGCTCCACCGTCAGGCCCGCAGCCATGGCATGGCCGCCGCCCTTGACGAGCAGCCCGGCCTCGACGGCGGCCCGCACCATGCGGCCCATGTCGAAACCGTTGATCGAGCGGCCGGACCCGGTGCCCTTGCCGGAAGGATCAAAGGCGATCGCGAAGGCCGGCCGCTTGAACTTCTCCTTGAGCCGCGCGGCGATCAGACCGACGATGCCGGGATGCCAGTTGTCGCGCGCGGTCACGATCACCGAAGCCCCCTCGCCCGTTCCGTATTCGGCAAGCACTTCGGCTTCCGCTTCGGCAAGCATGGCGGCTTCCATGGCCTGTCGCTCACGATTGAGTTCGTCGAGCCGTCCGGCGATCTCTTCGGCCTCGACCGGATCGTCGAGCGTCAGCAGCCGGCTGCCCAGCGCCGCATCGCCGATCCGCCCGCCCGCATTGATCCGCGGGCCGATCAGGAAACCGAAATGATAGGGCGTCACCGGTCCGCCCAGGCCCGCCTTGCGGAAGAGTGCGGACAGACCTGCGTTCCCCATATGGCGCGCCGCCATCAGCCCCTTGACCACGTAGGCACGGTTGAGGCCCCTGAGCGGAACGACGTCGCAGACGGTCGCGAGCGCCACGAGATCCAGCCAGGCCAGCAGGTCGAGCGATTTCGCGCGGGGATCGCCAGTCTGGCGCAGATGACGCGCGGCAGCCACCAGGACCATGAAGACGACGCCGGCAGCACAGAGGTGGCCCTGGCCGGAAAGATCGTCCTCGCGGTTGGGATTGACGAGCGCCAGGCATGGCGGCAGTTCGTGGCCGAGCTGGTGATGGTCGATGACGACGACGTCGCAGCCCTCGTCGCGAGCAGCTGCAAGTGCATCAAAGCTGGTCGAACCGCAATCGACCGTGACGATCAGACCCGCGCCATTGGCAATCAACTGGCGGATGGCCGCCGGATTGGGGCCGTATCCCTCGAAAATGCGGTCGGGAATGTAGATTTCCGCTTCGACACCGAAATGCCGCAGGAAGCGATAAAGCAGGGCCGAGGACGCCGCCCCGTCTACGTCGTAATCGCCGAAGATCGCCACCTTCTCGCGCCGCGCCACGGCGTCGGCGAGCCGGTTCACCGCTTTTTCGCAATCGGTCAGCGTGAAGGGTTCCGGCATCAGCGCGCGGATCGTCGGATCGAGGAAGGCCGGCGCGTCGTCCAGCGAAACGCCGCGGCCGGCCAACACGCGGGCGACGAGATCGGGAATGCCATGGACCTGGGCGATCGCCAGCGCGCGGTTCTGCGCCGCCTGATCGAGACGCGAGACCCAGCGCTGATCGCCTGCGGAGCGCTCAACACTCAGGAATGCGCGCGGGACGGGATCAACCGCCTCCGCCGTCGAGGACAGTGCGGAGATCATTCTGGTCATCGACCGCTTTTAGCGGATTCGAATCAAAACCGGAATCGGTCTCAGGAAATCCCCTGTGGATACTGCCCCGTATCTTTCGGCTTTCGTCAGAAAAGAGACCAGACGGCCGCCGAACTGCTCAGACCCGCCACAACGGACGCAAACAGGACGAGCATGAACGTCCAGTTCCGCCGCCCTTCGAAATCGTCGCCGTTTTCCTGATCGTTCGCATGAACCAGATGCAAGGTCCGCGACCCTAATGACTTGCCGCCGGCTTCACCGAGTTCCAGCCGGCAGGCCTTTTTCCCCGTATTCATGGTGATCACGAAAGCGCCTCCCCTCGCTGTGGTGATTGCACCGGCCAGTCTATGCCGGACGATCCCGCGCGGCTAGTCACGAAATCTTCATGATGGCTTTTTCCAGAATGCGTCATTCCCACCGCCAAAACGAAAAGGCCGGCGGGGAGCCGGCCGTTTTCTCGATGGGACCTAGAAAGCCTTGGGCCGCTCGATGCGGATCACCTGCGGTTCGCCGGCAAGATAGCTTTCCCGCTTGATCGCATCGACCGCCTTGCGGACCGAATCCTCCGTCGTCGCATGAGTGACGAGGATGATCGTCTTCGCCGTGTCCTCGGAATCCGGCTTGGCGCGCTGTACGATCGATTCGAGCGAGATCGCGTTTTCCGCCATGCGCGCGGCGATGCTGGCGAAGACGCCGGTACGGTCGGCGACCGTCAGGCGGATGAAATAACCGCCCTCGTGGCTCTGCATGCGGGCGCGCTTATAGGGCGAAAGTGCCGCGGCCGGCGTTCCGAGAACGGGCACGCGCTGGGCACCCGGACGGCTCTTGGCGATGTCGGCGATATCGCCAAGCACCGCAGAGGCGGTCGCATCGCCGCCGGCGCCGGGGCCGACCATCAGGAGCTCGCCGAGAATGTCGGATTCGATCGCCACCGCATTGGTCACCCCGTCGACCTGGGCGATCACCGAATCATGCGGGACCATGGTCGGATGCACGCGCTGCTCGATGCCGCTGTCGGTCTGCTGGGCAACGCCCAGGAGCTTGATGCGATAGCCGAGATCGGCCGCCGCATGGATGTCCTCGATCGAGATATTGGTGATGCCTTCGAGATAGATCTCGTCGGCGGCGATCTCCGTGCCGAAGGCGAGCGTCGTCAGGATGGCCAGCTTGTGGGCCGTGTCGTTGCCCTCGATGTCGAAGGCCGGATCGGCTTCGGCATAACCGAGACGCTGCGCCTCCTTCAGGCAATCGGCAAAGGAGAGGCCCTCCTTCTCCATCCGGGTGAGGATGTAGTTGCAGGTGCCGTTCATGATGCCGTAGACGCGCGACACCGTGTTGCCGGTCAGGGACTCGCGGAGCGCCTTGATGACTGGAATGCCGCCGGCAACCGCGGCTTCGAAATTGAGGAGCGCGCCCTTTTCCTCGGCGATCCTGGCAAGCTCGACGCCGGAGCTGGCCAGCAGCGCCTTGTTTGCGGTCACCACATGGAGACCGCGGGTGAGCGCGGCACGCACGGAGTTTGGGGCAGCACCTTCGGCGCCACCCATCAGTTCCACGAAGACGTCGATATCGGCTTCCGCCGCCAGCTTCTCCGGCGTGTCGAACCAGGTGATGCCGGAAATGTCGATGCCGCGGTCGCGGTTCCTGTCGCGGGCCGTGACCGCCGTGATCTCGATCGCCCGGCCGCAGGTGACGGTCAGTTCGTTCGCGCGGGTCTGGATGATCCGGACGAGAGAGGCACCCACCGTGCCGAGACCCGCAATACCGACTTTGAGGGCGTCTGCCATGCTATTCTTCCTGGTCTTCTGAAAAGCGGCGGCCCGGCCGGGCCGCCCGAAATATGATCCGATCAGCGGTGGGCGTTCAGCGAGATCACGTTGTGCATCGTGTCGTCGGCCGTCGAAAGGAACTTCTTGATGTTGCGGGCCGCCTGGCGGATGCGATGCTCGTTTTCGACGAGCGCCAGACGGACGTAATCATCGCCCATTTCGCCGAAGCCGACGCCCGGCGCCACGGCGACATCCGCCTTCTCGACGAGGAGCTTCGAAAATTCGAGCGATCCGAGATGACGGAACTTTTCCGGGATCTTCGCCCAGGCGAACATGGTCGCGGCCGGCGGCGGCACTTCGAACCCGGCCTTGCCGAAGCTGTCGACCATGACGTCGCGGCGGCGCTTGTAGATATTGCGGACCTCCGCGATATCGGAACCGTCGCCGTTCAGCGCATGGGTGGCGGCCACCTGGATCGGCGTGAAGGCGCCGTAATCGAGATAGGATTTCACGCGCGTCAAAGCCGAGATCAGCCGCTCGTTGCCGACGGCGAAGCCCATGCGCCAGCCCGGCATGGAGAAGGTCTTCGACATGGAGGTGAATTCGACGGCGACGTCGATCGCACCCGGCACCTGCAGCACGGACGGCGGCGGATCGCCTTCGAAATAGATTTCCGAATAGGCGAGGTCCGACAACACGATGATGTCGTGCTTACGGGCAAAGCTTACGACGTCCTTGTAGAAATCCAGCGACGCGACATGGGCCGTCGGATTGGACGGATAGTTGAGGATCAGCGCCAGCGGCTTCGGGATGGAGTGCTTCACTGCGCGCTCGAGCGGCGGAAAGAAGCTCTCGTCCGGTTCGACCGACATGGAACGGATCACGCCGCCCGCCATCAGGAAACCGAAGGCATGGATCGGATAAGTCGGGTTCGGGCAGAGGATGACGTCGCCCGGCGCGGTGATCGCCTGCGCCATGTTGGCGAAACCTTCCTTGGAGCCGAGGGTCGCGACGACCTGCGTCTCGGGATTGAGCTTCACGCCGAAGCGGCGGGCATAATAGGCGGCCTGGGCGCGACGCAGACCCGGAATGCCCTTGGATGAGGAATAACGGTGGGTGCGCGGATCCTGCACCACTTCGCACAGCTTGTCGACGATCGCTTTCGGCGTCGGAAGGTCGGGATTGCCCATGCCGAGATCGATAATGTCGGCGCCGCCCGCTCGCGCGCTCGCCTTCAAACGGTTGACCTGTTCGAAAACGTAGGGCGGCAGACGCCGGACTTTATGAAACTCTTCCATGGCTCCCTCGAAAAATAGATGCGGAAAGCACGCGTCATTGCGCTGCTTCGTGGCGCATCTTAGGCGATTTGTGCTTTGCGACCAAACGGGCCGAAACGCAAGCGCTATTTGAGATGTTTTTATCTGGCGATATCGGCCAGAGCGTCGTTGCCGTGCTCGGCGGCAAGCCTGCGATATTCGGCGACCCGGCGCTGATATTCGGCTTCCGAGATCGAGCCGTTCTGGCGAGCCCGGGCGAGTGCGGCAAGCCTGGGCTCCGTCTTCTGATAGTCCTGGTCCTCGATCTGCTCGGCGGCGGCCGTCAGCGTCGGATCGAAGGTCGGATAGGCGCCGGTCTTCCGGACCGCCAGCGGGCCGGGCGGCGGCGCGGTCCTGGACTGCACGACGACGGCCGGCGGAGGCGTGCTTGGAATACCGTCATCCAGCGCGAAACTGTTGCTGTTGCAGCCGGTCAATAGAGGCAACGCGCCGAGAGCGATAAAAAACGCCAAGTTGCCGATCCGATGCCGCAGTTTTTCCATTTCCGTAACCCAGTTTCCGCGCCGGCGACATTCACCGGAAAGCGCCGATCGCTGGCACTTGTATTCGCTTTCGGGCACAATGTACAAACGAAAACAGACGGCAGTTCACTGGGAGAACGTGCGTGGTGGAAAAGACCGGGGACAAGGGGCAGACCGGGGAAGGATTTCCGGGCTTCGACCCCAAGTCTGTCGAGGCCTACATGGTCAAGGACCCGCAGGCGCTCGCGATGAATTTCGCCCGCGCGCTCGAGAATCTCGGCAAGGCGGCCTCCGAATGGCTCGGCCCCCGCGAGCGCGGCGAGATTGCCGATTCGGTCGCCGACCCGATCGTCGATCTCGTGAAAACGCTCTCCAAGGTCACCGAATACTGGATCTCCGACCCGAAGCGGACACTGGAGGCGCAGACGCTGCTCTTCTCCAGCTATATGGACATCTGGGTACGCAGCTTGAGCCAGTTTTCCGGACAGCCGGCGGAGCCCGAACCGAATACGGCGCCGAAGGACAAGCGTTTCGCCGACGAGGACTGGGTGAAGAACCCGTTCTTCGCTTTTCTGAAACAGGTCTATCTCGTCACCGCCTCCTTGGCCGAGAAGCTCGTCAGCGACGCCGAAGGGCTCGACGAACACACCAGGCATAAGGCCGCCTTCTACGTGAAGCAGATCACCGCCGCGCTTTCGCCGGTCAATTTCGCGATCACCAATCCGGAAGTCTATCGGGAGACGGTCGCCACCCACGGAGCCAATCTGGTCGCGGGCATGAAGATGCTCGCCGAGGACATCGTCGCCGGCGGCGGCGAACTGCGGCTGCGCCACACCGATGCGACCAGATTCGCGATCGGCCATAACCTTGCGCTCACGCCCGGCAAGGTGATCGCCCAGAGCGAGGTCTGCGAGGTCATCCAGTACGAGCCCTCGACCGAGACGGTGCTCAAACGGCCGCTGATGATCGTGCCGCCGTGGATCAACAAGTTCTATATCCTCGACCTCAACCCGCAGAAAAGCTTCATCAAGTGGTGCGTCGACCAGGGCCATACGGTCTTCGTCATCTCCTGGGTCAATCCGGACGAGCGCCACGCAAAAAAGGATTGGGAATCCTACATGCGCGAGGGGATCGACTTCGCGCTCACGACGATCGAGAAGGCGACCGGCGAACGTCAGGTCAACGCGGTCGGCTATTGCGTCGGCGGCACACTGCTTGCGGCCACCCTCGCCTGTCACGCCAAGGAAAAGAACCGCCGCGTCGCATCGGCCACCTTCCTCACTACCCAGGTGGATTTCACCTATGCCGGAGACCTCAAGGTCTTCGTCGACGAGGAGCAGATCGCGGCGATCGAAAAGCAGATGAACGCAGTCGGCTATCTCGAAGGCTCGAAGATGGCGATGGCCTTCAACATGCTGCGCGCTACGGAGCTCATCTGGCCCTATGTCGTGAACAACTACCTCCGCGGCCAGGAGCCCCCGCCTTTCGACCTGCTCTACTGGAACTCCGACTCGACGCGCATGGCGGCGGCCAACCACGCCTATTACCTGCGCAACTGCTATCTCAACAACAATCTCAGCAAGGGCGAGATGCAGCTCGGCGGCAAGACGATCTCGCTGAAGGACATCAAGATCCCCGTCTACAATCTCGCCACCCGCGAGGACCATATCGCGCCGCCGAAATCCGTCTTCCTCGGCTCGGCGCTGTTCGGCGGGCCGGTGGATTTCGTGCTGACCGGATCCGGCCATATTGCCGGCATAGTCAACCCGCCCGACAAGCAGAAGTACCAGTACTGGACCGGCGGCAAGGCCAAGGGCAGTTTCGAGGACTGGATGGAAAAGGCCGAGGAGACCAGGGGCTCCTGGTGGCCGCATTGGCACGCCTGGATCGAAGCGAAGGATGACGAACGCGTACCGGCCCGCAAGCCCGGCGGCTCGGCGCTCAACGCGATTGCCGACGCACCCGGCACCTATGTGCTTGCCCGCGTCTGAACTGTCACCCGATGCGCTTCGATCCGCCGCTCGTTCCCGCGACACTCTTGCAACGCTACAAGCGCTTCCTTTTCGACGCAATCCTTGAAGACGGCATGCCCTTCACCGGTTCCTGCCCGAATACCGGATCGATGCACGGGCTGACCGCCCCCGGCTCCAGGATATGGGTCTCTCTGCACGACAGTCCGACCCGCAAATACCGGCACATGTTCGAAATGATCGAGGTGGACGGCGAGATGGTCGGGATCAATACCGGCCTGCCGAACCGGCTTGCGGAAGAAGCGATCCGCGCCGGATTGATCGCGAGTCTCACCGGTTATGAAACGATCCTGCGCGAGCAACGCTACGGCCGCAATTCCCGCATCGACTTTCTGCTTTCGGGCCAAGGCCTGCCTGACGCCTATGTGGAAGTGAAGAACGTGCATTTCAGCCGGGAGCCTCAGCTCGCCGAATTTCCCGATACGGTCACCAAGCGCGGCGCCAAACATCTCGAAGAACTCGGCGACATGGTCGAGGCCGGTCACCGGGCGGTGATGATCTATCTCATCCAGCGGCACGACTGCTCGCATTTCCGGATCTGCGCCGATCTCGATCCGCTTTACGCGCTCGCATTCGAACGTGCGAAAGCCCGCGGCGTAGAAGCCTATGCCATCCGCTGCCGCGTTTCGCCGGAGGAAATCGTCCCTTCGGGGCTAGTTACGATAGACGAACCGGGGCCTGCTGCTTTATGAACGGAGGAATTGCGAGAGACGAACCATGGTCAACTACATCGAGGCGGTTTCCGCCCCCCTGAAGAATACGGGCGCGATCCGGCTCTACACTCCTGAAGACTTTGCCGGCATGCGCAAGGCCAGCCTGCTCACGGCACGCTGCCTCGACGAGCTTGCGGCAATCGTCAAGCCCGGCATCGCCACCAATGCGATCGACCGTTTCGTCTTCGAATTCGGCATGGATCACGGCGCGCTGCCCGCGACGCTCAACTATCGCGGCTACACGAAATCCACCTGCACCTCGATCAACCACGTCGTCTGCCACGGCATTCCGGACGAGAAGCCGCTTCGCGAAGGCGATATCGTCAATATCGACGTCACCTACATCCTCGACGGCTGGCACGGAGATTCGAGCCGCATGTACCCCGTAGGCCAGATCAAGCGCGCCGCCGAACGCCTGCTCGAAGTGACCTATGAATGCCTGCTGCGCGGCATCGCCGCGGTGAAGCCCGGCGCCCGCACCGGCGCGATCGGCGAAGCGATCCAGACCTATGCGGAAGCCGAACGCTGCTCGGTGGTACGCGATTTCTGCGGCCACGGCGTCGGCCGGCTCTTCCACGATTCCCCGAACATCCTGCATTACGGCCGCGCCGACGAAGGCCCGGAACTCAAGGAAGGCATGATCTTCACCATCGAGCCGATGATCAATCTCGGCAAGCCGCATGTGAAGGTGCTCTCCGACGGCTGGACCGCGGTCACCCGCGACCGCTCGCTCTCTGCTCAATACGAGCATGCCGTCGGCGTTACGGCGACGGGCTGCGAGGTTTTCACGCTTTCTCCCGCGGGCCTCGACCGGCCCGGCCTGCCGCCGCTTTCGAGGTAATATGGCCAAGCGTCCAGCCCCGCCGCCGGACGAACAAGCCTCCCTTCTGGAGGACGAGCGCGGCTTTTTCGCCGAACAACTCTCAAAGCCGAAGGCCATCCAGAAATCCGCAGCTCCTGCAAAGGAGGAGCCGGCGGCCCATTATCACGGCCATCGCGAGCGGCTCCGGACCAAATACCGCGACCATGGCGACACCGGGCTTGCCGACTACGAGATCCTTGAGCTGCTGCTCTTCCGGCTGATCCCGCGCCGCGACACCAAGCCGATCGCCAAGGCTCTGCTCGATCGCTTCGGGACGCTCGCCGGCGTGTTCGGCGCGCCGGCTGCACTGCTGCAGGAGGTCAAGGGCGTCGGCGAGACCGTCGCGCTCGACCTGAAGCTCGTCTCCACCGTCGGCCAGCGGATGCTCAAAAGCGAGCTGCGCGGCAAGCAGGTGCTCTCGTCCTGGTCGTCGGTGATCGACTACTGCCACGCGGCCATGGCCTACGAATCCCGCGAACAGTTCCGCATCCTTTTCCTGGACAAACGCAACGCGCTGATCGCCGACGAGGTGCAGGGCCGCGGCACGGTCGACCATACGCCCGTCTATCCGCGCGAGGTGGTGCGCCGGGCGCTGGAGCTTTCCGCCACCGCGATTATCTTAGTGCATAACCATCCTACTCGCCCTTTTTGATCACGCTGGATCACGCTAGATACCGCTGATTCATAAGGCTTTTCGGGGTTGTCGTAGAGTCGGATACCATGGCATAGTGGGGTCGGTTCGAAGGGGATTGAAGCCCTTTTTGACCCCAGTCGCCGACCCCACAAACCCGTCTGGCGACCCCACTTGGAAGCCGATGGAGAACCCCAGTGCCAAGCCTTACCGATGGAGAAATTCGCCGCGCCCTGAAAGAGGTCGAACAGACCGGAAAACAGCTCAGCCTCGTCGATGGCGAGGGACACGGAACGGGGCGCCTCGTCCTCGTGATGAAGCCGATGCCGACCCGAGTCACCGCCGACTGGATGGCCCAGCAGTGGCGCGATCAGAAGCGCATCAAGAAGAAGCTCGGATCATATCCCTCGATGCCGCTGAGCAAGGCACGAGAGGTGTTCAACCGCGATTTCGCGGCGATGATCCAGAAAGGCCGCAGCATCAAGATCGCTGGCGACACGCGGCCGGGCACTGTCGCCGACCTCTTTGAGGCCTATGTCGCGTACCTCAAGGGCGCGGAGAAGTCGTCCTGGAAGGAGGCGGAGAAGGGCCTTAACAAGATCGCCGACACGCTCGGGCGTAACCGGCCCGCCCGCGACATCGAACCGGACGAGATCACGGCGATCCTGCGCCCCATCTATGAACGCGGCAAGCGCTCGATGGCGGATCATGTGCGAAGCTACATTCGGTCGGCTTACAGTTGGGGCCTGAAATCGGAGCACGACTACCGCTCGGCCTCCGCGCGTCGCTTCCGTCTCGTCTACAATCCTGCCGCAGGCATACCGACCGAACCCAAGAAGGTCGGGACGCGCTGGCTCGACGAGGATGAATTCCTGCGGCTCTACCGCTGGCTCGAATGCCCCGACACCCCGGTGCACCCGCCATACACCCGCGCGGTGAGGATTCTGATGCTGACGGGGCAGCGTGTCGAGGAGATCGCCCGCCTACACGTCGACCAGTGGGACGCGAAGGAACGCATCATCGATTGGTCAAAGACGAAGAACGGGAAACCGCACGCGATCCCGGTGCCGACAATCGCGGCCGAGCTTATCGAGTCGATAACCCCCAGTGCTCACGGCTGGTTCTTCCCCTCGGCGACCGACCCGTCCAAGCCGGTGAGCCACGGCACCCTCTATGCGTTCATGTGGCGCCAGAGGGACCGTGAGGTCATTCCTTACGTCACCAACCGCGATCTGCGACGGACATGGAAAACGCTCGCCGGCAAAGCCGGCCTTTCCAAGGAAATCCGGGACCGCTTGCAGAACCACACGCTGCAGGACGTCAGCTCTAAGAGCTACGATCGCTGGAACTATATGCCCGAGAAGCGCGCCGCCATGGCGAAATGGGACAAGTTCGTCCGGGCGCTGCTGAAAACGAAGAAGAAGAGCAGCACATTGAAGGAGGCCGCGTGAGCCGCCCGTCCCTTCTCCTTGCAGGCGCGTTTGCCTTTTTCATCTCGGCCGCCCCTGCCCATGCAGATCCATGCGAGGCTCCTCTGCCGGCACAAGCCGGAGCGCGCTTCTCCGGCACGGTCCGGTATGTTGGTGACGGGGATGGTCTCTGCGTTGGCACGACGGCCGATCCCAAAGAGTGGATCGAGGTCCGCCTCGCCGATTTCGACGCGCCCGAGCTTCATCAAGCTGACGGCGTCGCGGCTAAAGCGGCGCTCGAGCGCGTCGCGCTCCATCGCCAGGTCATATGCACTGCCGAACGCGGCCGCAGCGGCCGCGTCGTCTCATTTGACCGCGTGATCGCGCGCTGCCGGATTGGCCACGACAGTATTGGAGACCTCCTTCGCCGGGCCGGTGTCCTCGCGAGTGGCAACTGATGCCGGCACGTTCACTCTTGACCCGACATAGCTTGGAAGCTATATGAACTGGGACGTCAGGCTGCATGACGCCTTCGAGGCGGAGTTTCTGGCTTTCGAGCGCTGGGTCCAGACCGAATTGCTGGCCGTCGCGAAGCTGCTTGCCGAGTACGGCCCGCAGCTTGGTCGGCCATATGTCGACACGCTCAAAGGCTCGAAACATGCCAACATGAAGGAGATGCGTTTCTCGGCCGCCGACGGTGAATGGCGCGCAGCCTTCGCCTTCGACCCGGAACGGAAGGCGATCCTCCTGGTCGCGGGTGACAAGTCTGGCGTCAGCCAGAAGCGCTTCTACAAGCAGCTTATCGCAAAGGCGGATAGCCGGTTTTCCGACCATCTGGAAAGCCTGAAATCCGGAAATAAGGGATGATCCTATGGGACGGAGCCTGGATGAAGTCATAGCTTCGCTGCCCCGCGACCAGCAGGAGCAGATCGAGGCCCGTTATAATGACCTGAAGCAGGAAGTCGAAGGCCTCCGAGAGTTGCGCCAAATCGCTGGCAAGGCGCAAGAGGATGTCGCGATGGCGCTGAATATCAAACAACCCTCGGTGTCAAAGATCGAGAACCAAGCCGATATGTATCTCTCGACCTTGCGCAGCTATGTCGAGGCGGTCGGTGGCAAGCTAGAGCTGACGGTGAAGCTCCCTTCCCGTCCCCCGGTAACGATCCACTCTCTCGGAGACCTGGCTCGCTCTTCGTCTCATACTTCCGCGCGCCGCGGCTCCGCAAGACGCTAGAGGCTGCCACTGGGGGGGACGATGACGGAACAGCTCGAACAAGTAGCAACAGAAGATGAAACGTCGTCTGGTGTTCCCGACTATCAAATCAGCTTCAGGGATTGCGCGGACCAGGAGACCGCGGAGCGTATCGCTCCACAGGTGGGTGCGGTTGTAGCCGCGATGAGCCGTTACCTTCCGCTTGGGCGGCTGGATGGCTTTACTTTCGCCAATGATTACGCTGCAGCGCTCGCTGAGCTTGACCGAGGGTTTGGCGCCAATGGCCCCCTCACCGCGACCCAAGAGGATTTCGGTGTTGGCGTGGCAATGTCGCCAACGGTCGTTCGAGATGGCGTCATCAAGACTCGGGTCGTTATGAGCGCCTGGTTTGCGTATGCGTTGATCGGCGACAGCGAAGAAGATCGCGGCGTTGCCGTCCATACGATCGCCCACGAGCTTAGCCACGTCGGCTGCCACCTCATTGTCGAGGCAGCTCTGCCCGGCGTGATGTTGCAGCCTATCGAGGACGGCTACGCCTCTATCCTCTATCGCCACAGCAACGCCTGCTGGGACGAGTACTTCGCATCCCGGTGGAGCGCGCCGCTCAATCCCACTCTCATTGACGGCTATCGCGACACGGTAATCACAGCTTTGGAGCGCGCCGACGAGCGCATACGCGCCGCCAAGGACCAGTTTTGGTCGGATGGCGATCTCGAGCTCGTCGTCGATGCGGTACTTAGCTCGATCGGGAGCGTCATGAAGTTCTCGGGATACCTTTTCGGTCACGCCGACGGAGTGGGCGTCGACATCTACGATACTGAAGGCCGCCTCGCGGATAAGCTCGAGGAGTTGGGCCTGCACGATTGGTTCGAGGCGCTTCACGAGCGTGTACGCGCCCTATTTGAGCGAACGGGTCAGTGGGAGGAATTCAGCGAATTCTTCGTGCTGAATGACTCGGTCGTGGAAGCAGCCAGCACCTACAAGATCATATGCCGGCGGTCTCCCGAAACGCCGATGTGGGTCGATATCTTCGAGTGAACCTAGAATGCCCATTGCCCCTGGGCTGCCCCGTCAAAGCGCCTCCAACCGCGCAGTCGGCTCATAG
Source organism: Neorhizobium descurainiae (assembly GCF_051400715.1). NCBI lineage: Bacteria > Pseudomonadati > Pseudomonadota > Alphaproteobacteria > Hyphomicrobiales > Rhizobiaceae > Neorhizobium > Neorhizobium descurainiae. Next base: position 177,893 of record NZ_JBLFFK010000005.1, on the reverse strand, counting down.
CACCGCGCCGCCGCATCAAACTCATGCAGCTGAGTGACCGGCATTCCATTCCACCGATGTCCGAGCGCGACCGCGAAGGCCGCAGGACCGGCAAGATAGAGCCTTATCGTCGCTGGCCGAAAACGAGCGACGGCAGCGTCAACCGTCCGTTTAACGAACGACACGCTGGCCTGGGCGGCCGCAGCCGACGTGATCGGCTCGGCAAGCGAAAGCGCCACCACGGCCCCGGGCGCCACGTTCGCGGTCGCTGCAAGATCAATGGAAGGGTCACGCAGCACGCCCACGCTGACGACGAGGTCACCGCCTTCAAACCCCGCGGGCTCGACCGATCGCCATGTCGGCATCGCCGTTCCCGGTGCGGGCCGATCGTCAGTTCTCCAGGATCCCTCCCTTGTCGGGATCTCCAGCTCAAAACCAATCGCAGAGCGTAAGGACCAACCCAGGCACAATGCTGTCGTCAATCGATAAGACCCACTCAAAGCAACGCGAGAAACACCTCGCTGCCGCAACCACCGCGCAGTCCGATCAAGCGGCAGAAGCAGATCTGAGCGCCATTCGTGCACGTCCGGATAGGGCGCTGCACCCCGCGAGAATGCGCAAGCATCGATTTCGAGAGCGGTTTCGTCCTGTTCGTTTCGGTCAGAGCGAACAAGGAGAGGATAAGCCTCCGGCAACGGAAGGCGTTGTCCCAGCGCCTCGTCGATAGTCTTAATCAACACGCCGCGCAGAAGTGGGATCCCGACGTTGCGGCGGGCCAAGCTACTCAGTGCTTCAAATGCCTGCTCGATCCGACGCGACGAAATGTCGAGGCTTGGAAATGATCGGCCGAGCGCCACACCGAAGGCCTGAAGACCGCTGTCTCTGTCCGGCAGGTTTCTTTCATTCACCTCGACCGCATCAAACACGAAGGTCCCTAACTTCTCACCATATGTGGCGATCAGGTCATCCTTCAGTTTCTCATCGCTTGCCGCCGCTATGCCAGAGAACGGCGCGTAGAACGGGCGCGCTCGCCGAACGCGCGATGGATCGCGCCCCAGCCAACTCACGGTCTTCGGCAATTGCGGCGTCACCAGCGTCTGAACTCGGGCAACCTGAGGGAAGGAGGTCTCGAACGTCTGAAACGATTTGAATACCTCCGCCACTTCTCCGGGTGCGAGGACGGCGCTCTTCGCTTGATATCGCTCCAACAGATGACCGGCGGGGGCATGGGGCGCAAAGAAGCGCGCCTCGAGATCCTCCAGCCCCTCGAAGATCATCTGTTCGAAAGATGGATTTGCGAGCCAGGCCGGCAGTCGCGCGAGTCCGTCCCAGAGCTGATAGTCAAAACCCTCTTGTGCAATGACACCACCGAGGCCCTTTGCATCGGTCAATGTCGGCAGACCACTATTGCCGTTCAACGTCCATCTCCAATGTGATTGCGCTCTCCCGTCCCCGCGGATCAAAAACCCAGGCACCCGACGCCACGGTCTCCACATCGAGACGAACAATCATCAGGACCGCGAACGAGCCCTTAAATTCACCGTCTCGGACGAGCGTGCGCATCGTCTCGATATCAGTGCCGCTCGGCTGCACGGCGAAGCTGGGATGGCTGTGCCACTCTCCGATGTAATTGTATCGTGTGTATCTGTGCTCCGTCTGATCGAAGAATCTGATCGCGTCACGCGCCGCTTGGATGAGGTCAACGAAAAAGCGGGCGAACGTCCCCGGCCGCGCTTGAATCGTCAGGTTCGTAACCAGGAAATCCGAGGGCGCCAGTTGTTCGCCGAACAACTGGCCACCGATCTCCCTCGTCCCGGCCCGTTTGAGCGCCGCGACAAGTTTCTCGATCTCACCGCGCGCCAATCTAACTTTCATCAAGCCATTCCTTGAACAGCTTGACGGCGAAGTCTCGGGCCTCTGGATCGTCACCAGCTTCGTCGCTTTGGCGACGGGCACCGACGCTGAGGCGGATCGTATGACCGTGTCCGTCGAACTTCCATGCATTGCTGTAGCCAAGCAGCAGCCAGGCGGAGTCAATCGGCGCCGGCTTTCCATCGAGAATATCTAAAACCACCCGAGCGGCATGAGCCGCCGTCATCGTCGCCGCAGCGTCATCCGCAACGAACGGAGTTCCATCTTCAGCGAGTGCCTCATAGCGCCGTCGCCCGGATTCGGGCGGTTTAACGCCTTGCTCGTCGCACCACGCCAGAAATGCCGCTCTGCCCTCTGCGTATGGAGGATCGCGCTCAGGAAGCGACGTTGCGACCAGGCCGCCGATGCCACCTTCAAAGACTTCAACTGATACGAACGGCCGACGATTGGCATCCGACACGGCGCCCAAAAAAAGCGCGGTGCCGGGGTCACCCGTCGCGTCGATAATCAGATCGCATCCGCCAATCGCCTCGACCTGCCAAGCGTGGGTCTTCGCCGATCGTTGCCAATTTAGATTGCTATCGACGGCTGTGATGTCCGCCCCGGGGGCGATTTGGAGCAATCGGCGCTTCAGCCCATGAACTTTTCGAAACCCCACGTCACGCCAATCGAGTGCATGGCGCTCCAGGTTCGATGGAAGCAGTACATCGCCGTCAACAAGGGTCAGCCGACTGATGCCTGACCGGAGCAGCACCTCGGCCACCTTGGATCCGACGGACCCCGCCCCTACTATCGCCACCTGCTTTCCCTGTGCCGCATCCGTACGGCCAGAGCGTACGCCGCGATCATCCGGCAGGACGAATATCTGTCGTTTATGTGGGCCGCCGTCGTTCAGCAAATGAAACGCAACGAGCTCGGTACCGCCGCTGAACAGGATGAGTGCCGACGTTGCACCGAGCAGATATGTTGCTATCTCCTCGGGAAAGCCGGCGAGTTCGATGAGTGCTGCGCGCTCGACCTCGTCTGACGGTGCAGCATTGAATGAGACGTACACGGGCAGCTCAACGCGCCACGTATAGATGTCCGATCCCGGCGGTCGCCAAGCCGACGCTCGATCATCGGCATCGCATACGAGGATCGGCCAAATATCGTCGGTCGCCATCCACCGTAGCGCCTTGATCTCCGCTGCCTCGCCTCTGCCAACCCGCTCACGACAGCCTGCGCCGATGAGAACGGGATTGGCGCCCCAACCATAGGATTGCACCTCACCGATGGTGTGGGCCGATGGCGCTCGCTCGCCTCCAGTCCCGAGAGGATCTTCCTTCTGGAGAAGATTGTACGCGCTGCGCAGAACATCGGCTCCTGTCGCGCTTGCAACCCAGTTGTCGGGGCGCAGTTCGAGGCAAAGGATGCCCGTGCCGTATTGATGCGTGGTCCAGCGCGCATCTTCCTGCGGCTCCACCCATGCGGGAACCTCGGGAAACTGATCTGGATAGACGAGCCTTATGGGATAGTCGTGCCCGTGTGCCTTGATCACGCCGACGGCACAAAACATTCCCTCGTGGAAGCACCAGCGCGTAAGGGTGAACCAGCCTTCCGACGTCGCGACTTCCTCGACGGCGCTGCGTTCTTTGCCGAGGCGGCTGCTATCGATCGCCCACCAGAACTTCAAGCGAAACCACGCGGCTTGCTCGGTGCCGCCATGGCGTTCGGGAAGGTGTAACTGGCAGCCGGCGCCGCCGCCGCTGCAAAGCCGCTGTATCCCGCGGCCTTTGCCGGAGCGACGGTGGCTCTGAAGCGATCACCGAACACCCGGCGCCACTGGCGGGTTGCTTCGTCCATGTCGTCCGCGTTCTGCGCTCGCCGGGCGATGTCAGCGTAGACCCTTACCTTTTCGACGAAATCCTTCCACTGGGTGAGCGACACCTTCCCAAGAATATCGTTGGAAGGGTTGGCGGGATCGGGGACGACCGGCTTCTGGTCGAGAGACGCGCTGAAGCCATAGGCGCCGTAGATATTCTCCAGGAGCTGAGTGAACGCCTCTCCATAATGGGTCTGATCCGTCGGCGCGTGCATCGCCGTCAGAACCTCCAGGACGAAGCCCTTCGGCCGCTTGCCGCTGGGATTGATGCGCCGCCACCACTTGAGTAGCTTCACCAGCGGTTTGAAGCGTTTGCCAAACCGATCGTTCTGGGCAGAGCTCCAGCGTGTGTGCTCAGGCGGATTGGTGTATTTCCATTCGCCGGTCTCGCGATCGGCAATGTAGTAGCCGTTCCAGGCTTCAATCACCGGAACGACATCCATGTCCGCCTGCCAGGTTTCGACACGGACAGAGCGCTTATTAATCCTCTCCACCTTGTAGCCGTCGCCGCCGTCTTCGAGCGCACGACACACTTCGCTCAAGACAAAGTCTGGATGATCGCTCGTACTGAAATTCGTCACAACGATAATATCGACGTCAGGCCTCTCCTCTCCGTCTTCAGATCTGCGCGGTCGAATTGAGGTATCGCGAGCGTAACTACCGGAGAGGAAGCTCGATACGTAACGGTCCTTAAACTTTGCTTGCGTCCGCAAATGGTCACGCACGCCAGTATGTCCGCCGGACGCCCTCTCCTTCGTCGTCGTGCTCGGCTCAATGTCTTGCAGCAATTCGCTGAATCGCGTGTTCGGAACCATCATAAGCCCTGCCCAGGTCGCACCTACTATATCATGTGTATATTTGTGTTCTAAGCACAAGGGGATGTACCGAAGATCGCTTCGTTGTACCCAACATTCCTCCGGGGTGCATGTCTCGCGCAAAAAGGCGTCTTGACTCCTCGCGCCGAAAGATAGAACAAATGCAGAACATGCTACCCGTCCCGTTCCAGGAGGTCAAAAAGGAGCTTGCGGCCCGAGCCCGCCATAGAGTCGTTGCGCGTGCAGATCGCGAAGATCGAAGGCCGGAATCGACGCGCCAAGTCGGTGCTTCCCTTCGGAGTCGCCGAGGTAGATGCACGACTCCCCGGCGGCGGTCTTACTCTTGGTGCCCTTCATGAGGTTGCAGGCGGCGGCAATGGCGCAATAGACGGTGCGGCCGCCGCGCTCTTCGCCGCGGGCATTGCTGCGCGCACGAGGGGCAAGGTGCTCTGGTGCATCACCAGGCCCGATCTCTTCGCGCCGGCGCTTGCCCAGGCAGGTCTCTTGCCGGATCGCGTAATCTATGTGGAAGCCGGCGATGATAAGACCGTGCTGGCCTGCATGGAGGAAGGGCTGCGCCACGGCGGTCTCGGCGCCGTCGTCGCTGAGGTGGCGCGTCTGTCGATGACCGCCTCGCGCCGACTGCAACTCGCGGCAGAGGGCGCCGGCTCGATCGGGATTGCCCTTCGGCGCTGGCGGCGACAGACGGAGGCGGCCGACTTCGGTCAGCCGACTGCGGCTACGACGCGGTGGCGCGTCTCGGTTCTGCCGTCGACGCCGCTGCCCGTCCCAGGCGTCGGCCACCACCGCTGGCTGGTCGAGCTCATTCGGGCTCGCGCGGGTGAAAGTGCAGATTTCGAATTGGAGGCGTGCGATGACACGGGTCGTCTCGCTCTTCCTGCCGAACTGGTCAACCGACCGGCTGCGGCGGAAGGCTGGCGACGCGGCGCCTCCGGCTGAGGCGCCGCTCGTCTTGATAGGCCGGGAGGGAAACAGGCGGATCGTGACTGCGGCGGATGCCGCGGCGCACGCCGCCGGGCTTCGCGTCGGCATGCCGGTCGCGAAGGCGCAGGTCCTAGTGCCTGGCCTCACCATTCAGGATGCAGAGCCGGTCGAGGACGCTGAGGTGTTGGACCGCCTGGCGCTCTGGATCCTCCAGCGCTTCGCGCCGGTGGTCGCCTCGGACGCGCCGGACGGTATCGTCGTCGACTCGACAGGCACCGATCATCTCCATGGTGGCGAAGTGGTAATGCTCGAGGCACTGGTCGGCCGGCTTGCCATGTCCGGCGTCACGGCACGTGCGGCGATCGCCGACAGCTGGGGCGCCGCGCATGCGCTTGCTCGTTACGCCGCGCTGCCGAGCATCATCGCGCCGCCCGGCCATGGCGCATCTGTGCTGGCGCCGCTTCCGCTGGAGGCGCTCCGCATGCCGGCGTCGATGTCCGCAGACCTGCGCGTCCTCGGCTTCGAGCGAATAGGCGACCTCCTCGCGCAGCCACGCGCCCCGCTCACCTTGCGGTTCGGACCGGAACTTGGCCGCCGCATCGACCAGGCGCTTGGCGCGCTCGCCGAGCCGATCGAGCCTGTCCGCTCGCCCGACCTCGTCGAAGTGCGCCGCTCTTTCCCCGAGCCGATCGGTGCGGCGGAAACCATCGCCCGCTACATCGGCAAGCTCGTCACCCAGCTCTGCCACGAACTCGAGGAACGGGGCTTGGGCGCTCGCCGCCTCGACCTCATCTGCCACCGCGTCGACAACCATCAGCAGGCCCTCCGCGTCGGAATGGCGGTGCCGGTGCGCGACGTAAAGCGACTGACTCGCCTGCTCTGCGACAAGATCGAGACGATTGATCCAGGCTTCGGCATCGAGGTGATGACGCTCGCTGCCGCTGTCGCCGAGCCGCTTGCCCAAAAACAGACGGTCAATTCGCTGATCGAGGAAACCACACACGATATTTCCGACCTCATTGATACGCTCGCCAACCGTGTCGGCGAGCGCGCGATCTATCGCGCGGCACCCGTCTCTAGTGATGTGCCTGAACGCTCTGTCGGCCGAATTCCCGCCATGGCGCCCGATACCGGCGCAACATGGCCGGGCCACTGGCCGCGCCCCTCACGCCTGTTGCCCCGGCCGGAGCCGATCGACACGGTCGCGTTGCTCCCCGACCATCCGCCGGTCTCCTTCACTTGGCGCGGCATTCGCCGTCGCGTGAAGCGCGCCGATGGCCCGGAACGCGTGTTCGGGGAATGGTGGAAGCGCGACGCCGAACTCGTGGCTGTCCGCGACTATTTCCGGATCGAGGATGACGCCGGCGAGCGCTACTGGGTCTATCGCGCCGGCGACGGCGAGGACGCCGCGACCGGATCGCAGCGCTGGTTTCTGCATGGGGTGTTCGGATGACGAAACCCCGCTACGCCGAACTCCAGATCACCTCCCATTTCAGCTTCCTTCGCGGCGCGTCCTCGGCTGAAGAGCTGTTCTCGCAGGCAGCGCTGCAGGGTATCGAAGCACTCGCCGTAGTCGACCGGAATTCGGTTGCCGGCATCGTTCGCGCCCACGAAGCAGCCAAGACCACGGGCGTACGCCTCGTAGTCGGATGCCGCCTCGACCTGGCCGACGGGATGTCGGTGCTCGTCTATCCAACGGACCGGCCCGCCTATTCCCGACTGTGCCGACTGCTCACCCTCGGCAAGGGACGCGCCGGCAAAGGCAAATGCCACCTCGAATGGAGCGACCTTATTGCCTACGGTGATGGGCTCATCGCCGTTCTCGTGCCGGACCTCGCAGACGGCGAGTGCGGGATGCGCCTGCGCCGCCTTCGCGAAGTCTTTGGAGATCGCGCCTATATGGCCCTGACGCTCCGTCGACGGCCGAACGATCAACTTCGCCTGCACGAGCTGTCGAATTTGGCCACGCAGATGCGCGTGCCAACGGTTGTGACCAACGACGTGCTGTTCCACGAGCCGGGCCGCCGTATCCTGCAGGACGTCGTCACCTGCATCCGCCACAACGTCACCATTGACGAGCTCGGCGATCGGCGGGAACGGCACGCCGACCGCTACCTCAAGCCGCCGGAGGAAATGCACCGGCTGTTCAGCCGCTATCCCGAAGCCTTGGCGCGCACGGTGGAGATCGTCGAACGCTGCCGCTTCTCCCTCGACGAACTCGCCTACCAATATCCGGAAGAGCGCGACGATCCATCCCTGACGCCCCAGCAGACGCTCGAGAAGCTAACCTGGGAAGGCGCCGCGGCGCGCTATCCCGAAGGTCTGCCGAACCGCGTTCGGGCCACCTTGGAGCATGAATTACGGCTGATCGAGAAGCTGGGTTATGCACCCTACTTCTTGACGGTGAACTCGATCGTCAGGTTCGCGCGATCGAGGGACATCCTGTGCCAAGGGCGCGGTTCGGCGGCAAACAGCGCGGTTTGCTATGTGCTCGGCATCACCAGCATCGATCCAGGTCGAAACGACCTGCTCTTCGAGCGGTTCGTCTCGGAAGAGCGGCGCGAGCCGCCCGACATCGACGTTGATTTCGAACATGAGCGACGTGAAATCGTCATGCAGTGGGTGTTCGACACCTATGGCCGTGATCATGCAGCGCTATGCTCGACCGTCATACGCTATCGTACGAAAGGCGCGCTGCGCGACGTAGGCAAGGCGCTCGGCCTGCCCGAAGATCTCATCCGCATGCTCTCGAGCCAGGTCTGGGGCTGGTCGGAGGAAGGTGTGGCTGATCGCCACGTCGAGGAGCTGAACCTCAATCTCTCCGACCGACGTCTCCGCCTGGCGCTTGATCTCGCGCGGCAACTCATGGGCGCTCCGCGGCATCTCAGCCAGCATCCCGGCGGCTTCGTGCTCACGCATGATCGCCTCGACGATCTCGTCCCGATCGAACCGGCCAGAATGGACGACCGGCAGGTGATCGAATGGGACAAGGACGACATCGATGCGCTGAAATTCATGAAGGTCGACGTGCTGGCGCTTGGCATGTTGACTTGCATGAAAAAGGGGCTTGATCTCCTCTCCGAGCACAAGGGCGTTCAGCTCGACCTCGCCACCATCCCGGCTGAAGACCCGCGCACCTATGCGATGATCAGGAAGGCCGACACGCTCGGCACTTTCCAGATCGAGAGCCGCGCGCAGATGTCGATGCTGCCCCGGCTGAAGCCCCGGACTTATTACGACCTCGTCGTCCAGGTCGCGATTGTCCGGCCGGGCCCGATCCAAGGCGATATGGTGCACCCCTATCTCCGCCGCCGCGAGGGGCTGGAGCCGGTGCATTACCCGAAGCCCGAGCTGGAAAAGGTGCTCGGAAAGACGCTCGGCGTACCGCTCTTCCAAGAGCAGGCCATGCGCGTGGCGATCGAGTGCGCAGGCTTCACGCCCGGCGAGGCCGACATGCTGCGCAAGTCCATGGCGACCTTCAAGTTCACTGGAGGGGTGTCCTCATTCAAGACCAAGCTGATCGACGGCATGGTCGCCAATGGATACGAGCGCGAATTCGCCGAACAGACCTTTAAGCAGCTCGAGGGCTTCGGCTCTTACGGATTTCCGGAAAGCCACGCAGCCTCCTTTGCGCTGATCGCCTACGCCTCGGCCTGGCTCAAATGCTGGCATCCCGACGTGTTCTGCGCGGCCTTGCTCAACTCTCAACCAATGGGCTTCTACGCGCCGGCCCAGATTGTTCGAGATGCTGTTGCCCATGGCGTCGACGTGCGGCCGCCCTGCGTCAATGCCTCGCGCTGGGACTGCACGTTGGAGTCGACGGACGACGACAGCCGCTTCACCGTTCGTCTGGGTCTTCGTATGGTCCGCGGTCTCGCCAATGCCCATGCCGCAGCGATTGTAGCGGGCCGTGCCGACCAACCGTTCGCATCGGTCGACGATCTTTGGCGGCGGGCGGGCGTGCCCCAGGCTGCGCTTGTGCAGCTCGCCGAAGCAGATGCATTCCGGCCCGCCCTCGATCTTGCCCGCCGTGAGGCATTGTGGGCAATCAAAGCGCTACGCGACGAACCTTTGCCTCTCTTTGCGGCAGCGTCGGCGCGCGAGGCGGAGATCGTTCCCGAGATCGAGGAGCCGGTCGTGCCCCTTCGGCCGATGACCGCTGGCGGCGAAGTCGTCGAGGATTATCGCCATGTCGGTCTGTCGCTCAGGAGCCATCCCGTATGCTTCCTGCGCGAGGATCTGCGCCGTCGCCACATCGTCTCATGCGCCGAAGCGATGGAGGCGCGTGACGGGCGGTGGGTGGAGGCCGCAGGCATCGTGCTCGTGCGGCAGCGCCCGGGCAGCGCCAAGGGCGTGATGTTCATCACGCTGGAGGACGAGACCGGCATCGCCAATCTCGTGGTCTGGCCCAAGGTTTTCGAGCAGAACCGACGGACAATCCTGTCAGCCGGCATGGTGGCCGTGCGCGGGCGAATTCAGCGCGAGGGCGAGGTGGTGCACCTCGTCGCGCAGAGATTGACGGATCTCTCGGCCGACCTCGCGAGCGTCGGTGGCCGCGAGGCCAACTTCCCGGTTCCGCATGGCCGCGGCGACCACGTCCGCAACGGCGGCTCTGGCCCCGACCCGCGTGAGCTGCCGCCCAAGGGTCTCCGCACGCGCGATATCTACATCCCCGACCTGCACATCGACACGATCAAGGTGAGGACGCGGGATTTCCGGTGATCCCCTGCCCGCAATCGATACAGCCAGGCCGCTACTTCGCGGTCGGCTTCCGCCAGAAAGGCTCGTCCGCGTATATGCTGACGCCCATCTGACCGCGGGGATTCTGCTCGGCCCAAGCCAGAACCTCGTCCGTCGGGACGACAAGACGCGTCTGACCGGTCGGCTCCCAGCAGTTCTTGCCGGACTTCATATAGAAATCGCCGACGCCTTCCACGTTGATTCGCCCGCTCTTCGGTCTCCGAAGACCGAAAGTCGTCACCTGATAGATCAATATGCCGCCATGTGTCCGCCGCACGACCGCCCGCGATCCTTCTGGCTGGTTTCGATAGTAGTTCTCAATCTCGACCTCAGTCTGTCGAGCACATGGTGAAAGCTTCCGATCTGACGACACGCGTAATCCTCTTATTCGAACCCTCCGCTCGCGGCATCGCGATGCAGCGCGGGCAGACTATTTCCTGATCGCATATACTTTGCGTTTTCCCTGCATGTTGCCGTCCTTGTCCAGGTACCCATCGGCCGCGTATCGAATCTGATCATCAAGAAACGCGTCGAAGATGGAGGCGATCTCGGGCGGCGTGAAATGAAAGAGTTGGGTCTTGCTCTGTGTGTCCGACGCGACAAGCAGGCCGTCCGGCAAATACGCGCTTCCCGACAGCACCCCGATCACACGGGCATGAAGCATTTTGTCCGAGATGACCTTTGGCGTTCGCCGCTCCGGGTATCGCGCCGTCAGATCATAGTTGTTGAAGACCTCGCTCGCCGTGCGGCTCACGAAGGGCTCGCGCCAGTCGGCGTCTTCCTTGGCGTGAATCTCGTGCACCTCAAGCGGCGTCTCCCGAAAGCGATCCGTTACCAGGCGGCACTCGATCAAACGCCTCATGCAAACCGCCGCGATGCCGATAGCCCTTTCCAGCATGTGATAGGGATTGTGCTCGGTGTCCGCCTCCGCAAGCGCCTCAGCAAGATGTTGAACGATCCTGCGCTTCTGCTCGACGAGTTCATTCTTCCACGTATATGATTGCCAATCGGCGGAGGCCACGCTCCCTAATTTGCGCGCTTCCGCAATCCGCCGCTCTATTTCCTCGTCCGACATCGCCATTCCGAAACCCTCTAAGCGCAAGAGACTTATCCCACCTGTTCGACCGCGAGTGCGCCGGCCGGAAGAGGTTTGATGAGCGACTTCGCTGAAACGGACTGATCGAGCCAGTCGGCCCAGGCGCTGCGCTCGAGGATGACGATCTGGCGATCGTGATACGGCGCGATGTCGGAGCCCGGCTCCATCGTTAGCATCGTGAAGGCCTCACCCACCTCCGGCACCTCGCGCCAGATGCCGGCGATGCAGAAGATCGGTTCATCGCGCTTGGTGAAGAGCCACTTGTCCTTGCGCTTCTTTCCCTTCTCGGCCGGATCGGTGAACTCGTAGAAGCCGTCTGCAACAATAAGGCAGCGGTTCGACGTGAATTCACGTCCCTCCGAACGGAAATTGTACACCGGCCGCTTGTTTGGGCCCGGCCAGCTCCAGCGCCGCTGCACCATGTCGCCTTCGCCACGCAACCCCTCTACGGTGCGGATGATCGGCGCGATGTCGGTGATCTTGATGTCCTCGCGCGCCTGAATGTTCGGCGCCCCTTCGCCGAAGCGGATCTTGATCTTGAGGTCGGCGAAATCGTCCACGATGGAAGCGACATCCACCAGAAGTCGGTAATCATTACACATCGGTCCTCCGTCTCGATCGCCATTGCATCACGACCGTGTTCTTGTTATGTTCGCATGGTTATGAGCGCGAAGGTTTTCGATTCCAACGCATCGCTCGACGAACGCCGCGTCATCATAAGGCGCTACGGCGGCGATGTTGAGATGGTGGAGCTGTCCTGGGGTCTGCAGCCTCGCGAAGTGGGAGGCAGACCGTTCACCGTCGTGCGTGCCGAGGGCCGGACATTTCCCAGTCATCGCTGCCTTGTACCGGCTTCCGAGTTTCGCCATCGCGACCGCGGCAAGGCCTACAGCTTCTCTCTCGCTGACGGCGACTGGTTCTATTTCGCGGGCATCTGGCGTCCGGCGACGCGCGATTGGCCGGAGGCTTATGCGATCCTGACCATCGCAGCCAATGACGACGTGGCGCCGTTCCACGATCGTCAGATGGCGGTGCTCCGTCGTGACCAACGCATGGCGTGGCTGGATCGGACCTGCCCGGAAGAGGATCTGCTCCGGCCCTTGCCCGCCGGTGCGTTCTCGGTTTCGCGCCTTCGCGAGCCTTCGCAGCAACCAGCGTTCGCGTTCTGAAATCCGTAAAGCCTGAGTTCCGCAAATGCGGAATCACGAACATGAGGGGAAGGCCTTCCCCTGCGGCCGAGCCATCTCGTCTCGGCCGACCCCTTCTGCGGGGAGACCCCGCAACGCCCCCAGAGTGAGAGTACGGACCGGCTTTGCCGTGACGGGTTGAGGGCTGGGAGAGAGGCTCCCGGCGCCCGTCGCGGAGACCCGCGATGTCCAGACAGACCGCATCCGCTCGCCCCGGCCAGGACCGGACGAGCCTCTATGACGAAATTACCGGTAAGATCATCGGCGAGCTGGAGGCCGGGCGCGTACCCTGGGTCCAGCCCTGGGGAACCGCAGCGGCGAAAGCGCCGCTCGCCATGCCGAGGAACGCTGCGACCCGCCGGCAGTATTCTGGGATCAACGTGCTGATCCTTTGGGGCGCCGTCATCGAGCACGGCTTTCCCGGCCAGAGCTGGCTCACCTTCCGCCAGGCGCTGGCGCTCGGCGGCAATGTCCGCAAAGGCGAGCGCGGCACGACCGTGGTCTATGCCGACCGCTTCGTGCCGAACGATGAGAAGCGACGCGCCCGCGAGACCGGCGACGACGCTCAAGCGATTCCGTTCCTGAAGCGCTTCACCGTCTTCAATGCCGCGCAGTGCGAGAATCTGCCGGATGACATCGCGACCGTCGCACCGCCTCCGCCCCCTGGCCTAATCGAGCCGAGGGTCGAGACCCTGATCCGCGCGACGGGCATCGACTTCCGCATCGGCGGCGACCGCGCCTTCTATGTCCCGGCGCTCGACTATGTGCAGGTCCCGCCACCACAGGCCTATTTCGAGCCGATCAACTGGCACCGCACGGCGCTGCACGAGCTCGGCCACGCGACCGGCCATCCATCCCGTCTCGGACGCGACATGACCGGAGGCTTCGGCACCAAGAAGTATGCGTTCGAGGAGCTGGTCGCCGAGATGAACGCGGCCTTCTGCTGCGCCTCGCTCGGCATCGTGCCGACCGTCAGGCACGCGGACTACATCGGCTCATGGCTTGAGGTTCTGCGCGAGGACAATCGCGCCATCGTCCGCGCCGCGTCAAAGGCCAGCAAGGCGGCGGACTGGCTCCTTACCTTCCTCCCGGATGAAGAAACCGGCGTCGAGAGTGAGCTCTCAGCTGACACGAGGGCGGCATGACCCTCGTGTCCCCCGAGCTTCGCGAGCGGCTCCTCGCCAACGGCCTTAATCGAAGCACCGACCAACATCCCCATGTGAACTTCTTCAACCCGATTGGCGAAGGTGTCTGGCTCGCCACCGAACTCGACGAGGGCGGAGACACATTGTTCGGTGGAAACGAGGTTAGGCTAGGTTAGCTTGCTCTTCCTATTCCACGGGGCTCAGATAGCCCAGTGTCGGCGCCTCGGGTTGTAGAAGCGCTCGATATAGTCGAACGCATCGTCGTCTAGGCTATCCGCCCGCGTGGTCGTTGCCACCGTGCGCGGCGATGAACATGGCGACGGCCGACCGGCAATAGGATTCGATTTCGTTGTCGTCCTCTGCTCTCGCCTCATCGAAGCGTGCGATAATCAGGAGATCGGATCCTTTGAAAAGCGCGGCAAACAAGCGGGCGGACCCAAGAGGATCGGGCACGTTCAGAACCGCCTTGGCGTGCAACTGACGCAACAGGGCCTCGATTTGGGCGATGACATGAGCGGGGCCGGCTTCGTAGTGGAGCTTGCTTAACGACGTTTGATTCGTCTTGTCGGCCATGATCATGGCTTCGACACTGCGCACGTCCGGGCTCAACAGCGTGCGAAGCAGTGATGTTCCCGCCGCCATGAGCTGCTCTTCGACCGAACCGTCGACGCCTTCAAAAAGGGCCTGTGGTGCAAACTGATGGCAGCGGGCCGCGATGGCCGCGCCGAACAGCGCCTCCTTGTTCTCGAAGTGCCGATAGATGCTGAGCTTGGATATCTTCGCTCGCTGGGCGACCTTGTCCAATGTCGTCGCATGAAAACCCAACTCCACAAAGAGTTCGTATGCTGCGTCGACTATCGTTTGGCCAAGCGCCTCGTTGGCAGGCCGGCCGCGCCGGCCCTGGCTATTTTCGGTCACGTCAATTCCAGTCCTTGACAGTATCCTAATTCCTACATTACGATACCATGTAGTATCTGAAATGTGCAAGCCAATGTGGGTTTCAACCAGGCCCACCACACGGAGCCCATCACCATGGATGACGTCATCATTATCGGCGGCAGCTTTGCCGGCCTCGCCGGTGCCCTGCAGCTCGGCCGTGCCCGCCGCAAGGTCACCGTTCTCGATACCGGCCTGCCGCGCAATCGCTTCGCCGGCCACTCGCATGGCCTGCTCGGTCACGATCACAAGCCACCGCTGGACATCCTGGCAGAGGCGCGGCAGCAGCTGGCGCGCTATCCCACGATCAGGCTGGTCAATGCCCGGGCCGACAGCGTCTCCGGCGCCATCGACGATTTCTCCGTCCTCACTGCCGATGGCGCAAGCCTTGGGGCGCGCCGCCTGATCCTGAGCTATGGCGTCGCCGACCAGATGCCTGATGTTCCGGGCTTTGCCGAAGGCTGGGGCACGTCCATCGTGCCCTGCCCCTATTGCGACGGCTTTGAAGTCGCCAGCCAGCATTGGGGCCTCGTCTGGTCCGGCCCGCAGTCGCACAATCAGGTCAGGCTGTTCCACGATTGGACCGACAGGTTGACGCTCTTCGCCGATGGTCACGACATTCTGCCCGATACCCGGGCCGATCTGGCGCGTCGCAACATACCTGTCGTCGAGGGCCGGATCACCGAGATCGCCCATCACGGGGGCCATAGCGCCACCGTCAAGCTCGATACCGGCCCCGATGTCGCGGTCGACATCCTGTTCGCGCATCCGCGCAACAAGCCGTCCGCAAGCCTGCATGAATCACTGGGTCTCGCCACGGTCGATACGCCCCTCGGCATCGCCCTCAAGGTCGACGAGCGCCGCGAAACCAGCATGCCCGGCATCTACGCCGCCGGCGACCTCGCCAACCCCCTCATGCCCTCGGTCACCACGGCATCATGGCAAGGCGCGATGGCGGGTATCTTCGCCCAGCAGTCGATGCTGGTTTGAGAGCACAGATTGGAGATGAGCATGGCCGTCGAACCGGACAGCGCGGGTGTGCGCTTCCCTCCGCCCTTCGTCTATCTCGGAGCGCTGCTGTTGGGGCTGGCGGCGGAGCGGTTCGTCACCCTGCGCTCTTTCGGCATCGACTGGCGGTTGCTGGTCGCGACGGGCGCGCTGCTGTTCGTTGCCGGCGCGGCGATGATGCTTGCGGCGGCGGGGCTGTTCCGGCGGCTGGGCACCAACGTTCCGCCGTCGCAGCCAACGATCCTCATCGCAACGACCGGTCCTTATCGGTGGACCCGAAATCCCATGTATCTCGGCATGGCGCTTATCTATGCCGGCCTTGCGATCGGCTTCGACGGGCCGATCGCCTTTGCCTTGCTCCCGTTGGTGCTGATCGCGATCCAGACGCAGGTGATCGCCCGCGAGGAGCGCTATCTCGAAGCGAAGTTCGGCGACGACTACCGCCGCTACAAGGCCGAGGTTCGCCGCTGGCTCTGACTATTCCGCCGCCTCCGCCTGCAGGGCCTTCTGATAAACAAGCAACGGCTTCCTTGCCGCGAGCTATCATATTCTGAAGGTTGCGGGCCAGTGTCACGGAAAACCGACTGGCCGGCTGTCCCCGCAGGACACTCGGCGCCTGAGGAGACGCACATGTCCAAAACCGGAGACAAGGCATTTCGAGCCTTGCGGACCACTTTTCTCGTCAATGTTTGTTTGTGCAGGCCGTAGACGGGTAAGGCAGCGCCAGCCTTTCGCCATTTGGCGGGCCGTGCCCGCCGTTCGGATACGGCCACACAAACAGAGAGTGAGAGGGAGGACGGGATTTCCGTGACGGGTTGGAGGTTGAGAGAGAGGCTCTCGGCCGCCCGTCGCGGAGTAAACCCCCGATGGCTACTGCAGTTCAGAAGATCGTCCTGTCGTCCTCGCGCGACATTCCCTTCAACAAGCTGGTGCTCAGCCAGTCCAATGTCCGGCGCGTGAAAGCCGGCGTTTCGATCGAGGACCTTGCGGTCTCGATCGCCCGCCGCGGCCTGATCCAGAGCCTCAGCGTCTTCCCCGTCGTCGACGCCGAGGGCAACGAGACCGGCATGTTCGAAGTGCCGGCCGGCGGCCGCCGTTTCCGCGCCCTGGAGCTGCTGGTGAAGCAAAAGCGCCTCGCCAAGGTCGCGCCGGTGCCCTGCGTCGTTCGCGAGCGCGACGGCGCCATCCTCCCCGAGGAAGTGTCGCTCGCCGAGAATATCGAACGCGCACCGCTGCATCCGTTGGATCAGTTCCGCGCCTTCCAGGACATGCGCGGCAAAGGCATGTCCAAGGATGAAATCGCCGCAGCCTTCTTCGTGCAGGTCTCTGTCGTGAAGCAGCGGCTCCGGCTGGCTTCCGTCTCGCCCGCGCTCCTCGACGTCTATGCCGACGACGGCATGACGCTGGAGCAACTCATGGCCTTCACCGTATCGGAGGATCATGCCCGCCAGGAGCAGGTCTGGGACGCGATCAAGGATGCCTGGTCGAAGGAGCCCTATCAAATCCGGCGCATGCTCACCGAGACGACCATTCGCGCCTCGGACAAGCGCGCCGTCTTCGTCGGCGTCGACGCCTATGTGGCCGCCGGCGGCATCGTCATGCGCGACCTGTTCCAGTCCGACGATGGTGGCTGGCTGCAGGACGCCGCGCTCCTCGATCGGCTCGTCGCCGAAAAGCTGAAGGGGGCGGCCGAGGATATCGCCGCCGAAGGATGGAAGTGGATCGAGGTTGCGGTCAGCTTCCCCTATGACGCCACGAGCGGCCTGCGTGCGCTGCAGGGTGAACCGCTCGACCTGACGGCCGAAGAACAGGCGACGATTAACGCACTTAACGCCGAGTATCAGAAGCTCGAGGCCGAATATGAAGGCGCCGACGAGCTGCCCGAAGAAGTCGATCAGCGTCTCGGCGAGATCGAGACCGCGCTCGCGGCCTTCGAAACCCGGCCGGTCCGCTTCGAGGCCGACGACATTGCCCGTGCGGGCGTGTTCATCAGCATCGCTCATGACGGCAGCCTCGATGTCGATCGCGGCTACGTTCGCCCGGAGGACGAGGCGTCGATCGCCCCCGAGGGCGAAAACCGCATCGATGCAGGCTCCGATCCGACCAAGCCGGTCGTGCAGCAGGCCGTCATCACGATCGGCGGCCAGCCTGCCGAGCCGGAGGACGACGAGGAGGATACGATCAAGCCGCTGCCGGACCGTCTCGTCACCGAGCTGACCGCCCATCGCACGCTGGCGCTTCGCGATGCGGTCGCCAACAACCCGCATGTCGCCATGACCGCGCTGCTGCACAAGCTGGTCTCCGACACCTTCCAGCACAGGATGTACAAGGGCGCGCTGGAGGCTTCGGTCAATCACGTCTTCTTCCCCGTGCAGGACGAGGCGCTGAAGGACAGCCCGTCGGCCCGCGCGGTACAAGAGCGGCACGAAGCTTGGGCCGGCGATATCCCGGCCGACGACGATGCCCTATGGGATTGGCTGGCAGGCCTCGACGACACGAGCCGCATGGCGCTGCTCGCGCATTGCGTCAGCTACGGCGTCAACGCGCTTTACGAGAAGCCCAATCCCTATGGCGGCAACGGCGTCTCGCAGCATGGCCTCGACATGCGGCTTAGCCAGGCCGACCGGCTGGCGCGCGCGACCGGGCTCGACATGGTGGAGGTCGGCTGGCGCCCGACGGTCGGCAACTATCTCGGCCGGGTCACCAAGCCCCGCATCCTCCAGGCGGTCCGCGAAGGCGTCGGCGAGCAGGCCGCGCAGCTCATTGACCACCTGAAGAAGGCCGACATGGCCAAGGAGGCCGAGCGCCTGCTGGCGGAGACCGGCTGGCTGCCCGAGCCGCTGCGCCTTGTCGGCGATGCCGACGCGCCCGCGCCGGAGGTCGAGACCGGCGGCGAGGACGACAGCGCAGCGCTGCCCGCATTTCTCGCCGGCGACGACGAGGACGTCGCGGCCGAGGCCAACGGCGATGAAGCGCCCCTTGTCGCGGCCGAATGAAAGCACCCGGAGCGGCTTCGGCCGCTCCGGCCATTTCCCCGATCGAAGGAGCATCGCCATGCCGCGATCCACCCCGTCGCCACGCCGCGTTGTTTTCCAGTACCTCGTTCCCGTGCATGTCGCGGTCGAGGACGGGATCGTCGGCCGCGTGACGATCATCGACGAAACCCCGGTGCGCGACCCCGTCGTCGTCGAAGGCGATGCCGCCTATCTCGCCGACGCCGTGCGCGCCGCCGACGATGGCCAAGCCTGGCCATCCTGGCAGTTCGGCTACTAGCCGCCGCCCCGAACCCATCCCGAGCCCGGCCCGAGCGCCGGGCTCTTTTCGTTTCCGGAGCCCGCCATGACCGATTTCTTCATCCGCTATTCCTGCCTGCTCGACGTCGGCACCTCCGCCAACGCCGCGCGGGCCTTCGACATCTATGCCGCCCTTATGGCTGAGAACGGCCGAGAGGACCCGCCAGCCGAGCCGTTTCACCTGTCTGTAACACCTGAACATGGCGCATCAAGGCTGTGGTTGCAGGCCCCCGGCAGCGCCGATCCGCAGCTCGCGATCACCTTCGTGACGCGCTGCGCCGAAGCGTTGGGCCTGACCGGGCGCTGGGGGATTCCAGTGGGCCGGAATTGCCTCCAACCCCATGGTCGACGGCTTCTCCGGCGGCGCCCATGTCCTCGATCTCGCCACAGGTCAGACCATCGCATGGGTGAGCACCGGCCGTTGGCTTGCCCATCGCCTTGCCGAGGGAGGCGCGCGATGACCATTCGCGACTATGCCCCGGAGCTGCAACGCACTTTTCATCGCAGAACCATGCTTGCGCGGATTGAGCGCTCAGCAAAGGCAGCTTTCGACACCATTACGGTCATTTGCGAGCTTCTAAACCAATGGCAGCTTCTGGCCCACAGCCGACGTCTGGAATGTCTGCTCGTGGGCGGTCGTCGCCAAATTTATTCCCTTCCGATTGCAAAGCTCCTCAATGGTTCAAAACGCATTCAGCAAGGCATACTCTGTCAGATGGGCCGGCACACCAAGCGATTCCATGCGCTTACGCAGCTCATCAAGATCCCCGTAGTAGCTGACTTTCCAGCGCACCCGCTTGACGTCGATATTCGCGATGACCTCCTCAAAATACGGGTGATCGACCTCCGACACCGAATGTCCCATCACAACAATCCGATCTACATCTGACAGCCCAGCAAAGAAGGCTGCGTTTTTCTCGATGACTTTGGCGGTGGGTTTGAACGTGTCGCTGAAGTAGTCGTCGACAATCCCCTGCCCTTCGACGACACGCATATCCGCATCCTCCGGATCCTGCTCGAAACGGTAGGGATCCGGGTTTGGATCGGGCTCCCATCCATGACCCAGCACCAACGTCTCCGTTGGGTTCGCCGCCGCGCCATGGATGTGCAACACGTTGATATCGGGAACCCCATACAGGCGTTGCAGCGACGGCGTGTAATTGAAGTTCAAGAAGACCGCCGACGAATTTAGCGGCACGCGCTGCCCGCTGAACTCAGCAGCCCATGGGACAGGAAGCTGGCGTATCCATTCGGCGAAACGCAACCGCAACGTCGTCGAGATCGCCTCGACCGCCTGCTGAATCTCGTACTGGTAATCGTGGTGGTATGCGTCGCTCCAATCCTCGGCACCATATCCGACCAGAAAGTTGGACGCGTCCTCGATCAGCGAATCGCTGTCGAAAGAGGCCAACCGATCCTCGAATTCAGCCCAGAGCTGAGCATCCATCGCGAAGTATTTCTCGACGACCTCATAGGTCTTGGCATCCGACAGCCGGAGATACTCGCCGAACGCCTTATAGGATGATGGAATTCCGTGGTGGAGATCGAAGCCGTTTCCGATGATGTAAAGCGTTTTCTCCATCCCAGCCCTTCACTGCTTTCCCGTTTGCCAACACATTCGCGCATCTGCGATGCTCTTCAATCGCTCACGTCCATATCCGGCTCCGCGATCAACTCCTCCGCCAATTCCGAAAGCCAGGGCGAAACATCCTCGATCTGAACCGCGCTGGCGTGAGCCGCGTAATAATCGCCGACCGTCCGGAAGCGCTCCCCGAACCGCTCCGTAAACATCCTCTGCAGCTTGGCGTTTCTGCTCAAGACGCTCGACATGGCGCGACCACCTCGCAAGAACCTGATCGCATGCTCCGTTCCGAGCAAATAGAGGTGCTTGCGCTTTGCCGTTGGATGCTCCGCAAGCAGCAGGTAATCCTTGAAAACCGAATTCTGACGGATCGTCTCGGGCCCGCCTCTCCACTGAATGAATTTGAACTCGGCAACCCGAACATTCGTCTCCAGATCGAAATCGCGGCCCGTATTTCCCGCACCGAGAGACACAGATTCGACGCGCTCGTCCGGCTCGAGAATATGTGGCAGGCACATGAGGATGCCGAGCGCGTGGATTGTGACATTGATCTGTCCGGCAAGTCGCTTCATGCCGGCCGCGGCCGCCAACACCTCTCGGCCAGCCCCGGCATTTGCGAGAAAGCCCGTGCAATCGCCGGCCGACACGCCTCGCACCGCACCTTCTATGCGCGATAATGTCCGCGTCAAATCCGGCCCCGTAAAGCGGCCGAGCAGTTTTACGATCTCAACAGGATCCGCAGTCAATCTGCTCACTCCAGCTCGGCGCGCATCCACTCTGTCAACTCTTCGTCCAACGCAGCGTCGACATAGACATCGCAACGCGGCGCGATCCCTGCCTTCACGTCGATCACCAGATGAAGCCCAACCAGATACCCGTAAGCCCCGGCCTGCTCCGTCATTCCCTTCAGTTTCCAGATGTCCCCATCGAAGTCCTTGTTGGTCGACTTCTTGACCTCGACGACGAGCAAATTTTCACGCTTCCCGACCCGATGTACGATCAGGTCAGGCACGATCGCGTCCTTCCCAATCAACTCATCATCGCTCAGGTCATAGCGAAGGCGCTTGATCACATCCTCGCGGCGGTTCCATTCCAAATCAATCGACCAGCCGGCATATTCCCCATGCAGGAAATCCCGAATCCGAGCGACAAGCGCCCGCTCGGCGGGATCCGCATAGGCAAGATCCTTATCCAGCAAAAGTGCTCGCACTGCAGCCGCGAATACCGAAAGTATTTCTTGCACATCATCTCTCATAACTTTCATCTACCACGAAATACCTCAATGAAATCGGGACCGCGACGTGAAAACCGAATTCGCCCGCAAGAACACGAGACCCAACACTGTTTGCTTTTCCTATATCCGTGTCGATGGCATCGGGGTCCCGCGAAATTCTGTCAGGAAACCCCAGCCACTTGCCGGGCTCTCACTTGGTACCGCGATCGCAAAGTTGACGTTCGGCCTGGCGCACGTGCCTGAGCTCGCAGCAAGCGCTCCCTCGCCTACGATCAAGGTATTTCAGGCAATCGAGCGCGATGCGATCACAGTCGATTTCGAGTTGGAAGACGATCACCAATTCTCGACATTGCAGGACATCCTGAAGGCCGCGACGCCGGTGTTGAAACCTTTGCCCATCTCGCCGATCACGGCCGTCGACGATCCTGGTTTCATCCCCGCGTTGAAAGCCAACATCAACCTCCCGGCTATGTGAAGCAAGCCCTCTAGCCGGACCGAACAGCCGAAGGCGACGTAATGCGAAAAGTCTCGCAGTGGGAGTTCGATTTCTACGCATTGTCGCTCCCCCGCGGGCACGGTTTCGGCGAAGAGCCTCCCGTCGGAGCATGGGGTGGGTCGGACGGCCTCGCCTGCGGGATTGTCACCCGGAATGTCGCCACCGAGACGTTTGGCACGATTGTGATGCGCCGGCGCGTGGACTCGGTCTGGACGATCACCGGGCGAGCGAGCGGCTTCAGCTCAATGGATGCGGCAGTCGAAGCTTTAGAGCCCTCGCTGGCGGAGGGCATGCCGCCGGAACCTGTCCCCTCCGGCGTTGTCGCACACCCGCCCCTTTTTGACCTCAAGGATCGTGAGCCGAGCGATTCATTTCGACTACTGGCAACTGCCGCGCGTCGGCCAGCCGCCTGGGCTCTGAACCAACTCTATCTCGCCCTGCCAAGGCCCGACCGCAATTGGGTCAGCGACTGCCAGACCACCAATTTTCACACGCGCATTTGGGAGGCTCAGCTCCTCGCCTCGTTTCGAGAACAGGGACTGCTGGTCGAGCAGCCCTTCGAGTCACCCGATTTCCGCATCGAGAGCCGCCTTGGCGGAGAAGCTTGGATCGAGGCAGTCACGGCAAATGCGCCGGTGCCCTACAATCACGTCAATGCGCCTTTCGCGGAGATACCGACGGACAGGGAGGAGATTTTCTTCGGCAGCGCCGCCCTGCGCTTTGCAAAGACGATCGGCAACAAGCTCGCGAGACGGTACGATCAGCTCCCCCACGTCATTGGAAAACCCTTCATCCTGGCGGTCGCCGATTTCCACGCGTCCGGATCGATGATGTGGAGTCGTGAGGGCCTAATCGGCTATCTCCAGGGGTCCGGCGCGACCGTGGCCGAGGTCGACGGCCGGCTTCAAGCTGTGCCGATGCCAGCTGAAACGCTTCTTGGGCCTGCCCAATTCCCGGCCGGTCTGTTCGCAAATGACCGCCATGCAGAGCTTTCAGCCGTCATTTTTTCTAACGCGTGCTCAATCTCAAAGCTCAACCGAGTGCCTATTTCCGCATCGGGTGCGCCAGCTGGCTACCGGTATACGAGGTTCGGAGAGTTCTTTGATCGGGCACCGGGCGCGCTGAAGGGCATCCCGTTTTGCCTCGACATAACGAGCGAAGAATATCGCAACCTTTGGCCACATGGGTATGAACCCTGGACCGCCGAAATGGAGGTCTTTCACAACCCCTTTGCCCGCCATCCCGTACCGTTCGAACTGCTGCCGGAAGCACAACATTGGTTCGAGGCCAATGGCGAGTGGCAGTGCAGCTCGGTCTACGAGACATCAATCCTGTGGTCGCAGACATGGGTCACCGACGCTGATAAGCCGGCCCCCACCCTGCAAGATTTTATGGAGGGAAAGAAGCGCAGCACTGACGCTTCTTCATTCGGCGATAGATGAACCGAATTCGGCGAACGCCGAGCGTCTCGGCAATGAGGGCGAGCGTCACGGACGCCGAGACTTTTATCCCAGAGATACGAACCGATAAGCGAGACAGACCTCGCGCGACAGGCGTTCTGCTTGGATGTTCGCTTTTCGGCTCGGCGCCAATGACGGCTATTTGCACGAAGCGGCCGTTGCACGTTGGATAGCTGCCTGTCCGCTTCCCACCCCACTTGCGCCATAGGCGATTGCGTGCCGCCTCCACCAGACCGCCACCTCCCATTGCCCATCGACGCGGGCAAAGCCGATCGGCCGGTTCTGCGGGGCGGCGTTCGGCTTGGTGGAATCGAGGACGATCTGCGTCATGCAGGTCAAGTCGGGGCCGACGCCGCCCGGCGAGCAGTCGCCGAGCTTCAGCGTCGCGTTCGCCAGCGACGTGCCCGTGAACAGGCGATGACGCCGAACGGCTGCGCTGGCCTCGTCCTCGCTCGGTTGGGCGACGCCGGCGGCGACAGCCGGAGATGCGGCGACCGGCGCGATCACCGGGCCGGAGCACGAAGCCCGCGCCGAAGCCCACCGCCAGACATGCCGCGCCAAGAATACCGATCGCGCTGCCCTTCATCTCGCCTCCCATGCTCATCATCCGGCGCAGCGCCCGGTGTGCGAGGCGCTGCGGCTTCTATTCCTACGAGAGCTTAGCGTCCCATCCGTGCGGCCGGAAGCCGGTGCGACAGGCCGGGTTCTGCCCGCGCCAGAGTGAGAGGGTGGCCGGGACGGGTTTGAGCCCGTCCGGTCCAGAGAGAGCGCCGGGCCGGCTCGTCCGTGTCCCGCTCTCCGAGGTTCCCTCCATGCTTCATGCTCCGATCCCGGCCGCCGAGGCGGCTTCGCTTCCGCTCGCCCCGTCTGCGCCGCCGGCCGCCGCCATCCTCGCCGCCGCCGAGCGTATCCTCTCCCGGCTCGAACACGGCCGCACCGTCGATGCCGCCATGCTCCGCAGCGCCATGGAGGACGCCTTCGGCGCGTCGGACGCCACCGGCGCGTGGGATTGGAAGATGGCCTATGACGCCTGCGAAGTCGCGACCGTCCTGTTCCTGCGCAAGTTCGGAAAGCCGCTTTTCCGTAAAGCCGCTTCGCCGGGTTCACGCTTGTCGGCGCTGGCCAAGATCGTCGGACTGCTGCCGACGCACACACGCCGGTCTGAGGAGGCGCAGGCCTTCCAGCAGTTCTCGACGCCGGTCCCGCTGGGTCTTGCCGCGCTGACGGCGGCAACATTGTCCTCGGCCGATCGCGTGTTGGAGCCGTCCGCCGGCACCGGGCTGCTCGCCGTCCTCGCCGAGACCGCGGGCGCAGCGCTCATCCTCAACGAGCTGGCCGAAATCCGCGCCGATCTTCTTGACCATCTCTTTCCGGCCGCGTGCGTCACGCGCTTCAACGCGGCCCAGATCGACGACCATCTCGATCCGGCCGCCGTCCCGAGCGTCGTCATCATGAACCCGCCGTTCTCGGTGATGGCGAACGTCACCGGGCGGGTTGCTGACGCTGCCTACCGGCATATCGCCTCAGCCCTTGCCCGGCTTACCGATGGCGGGCGCCTGGTCGCGATCACCGGCGCTAATTTCTCGCCCGAGCTGCCGGCCTGGCGGGACGCCTTCGTGCGCCTGCAGGCACGCGGCCGGGTCGTTTTCACCGCGGCGATCGCGGGTTCGATCTATGCCAAGCATGGCACGACCATCGAAACCCGACTGACCGTCATCGACAAAGCGCCGGCCGAAGATCCCGAGTGCTTTCCCGAGTCTGCCGGGACCGCGCCGGATGTCACGACGCTGCTCGGCTGGATCGACACGCAGCTTCCCGCGCGCCTGCCGGTCGCGATCGCGCGTCCCGCCGCGATGCCGGCCGCCGGGCCTCGCACTGTGCGTGGCTATCTCGCCCGCGCGGCGACGACCCAGGCCGCCCGTCGGATCACCCAGCTCGAAGGCGAGCCGCTCGCCTATGAGACCATCGACTGGTCGCCGCCCAAGAGCGGGCGCCTTTCGGATTCGATCTATGAGGCCTATGCGCTCCAGTCGATCCGCATCCCGGGCGCGCAGCCGCATCCGACCAAGCTGATGCAGTCCGCCGCCATGGCCTCGGTTGCGCCGCCGAAGCCGAGTTACCGGCCGATGCTGCCGGCGCCGATTGTCGCCGTCGGCATCCTGTCCGACGCCCAGCTCGAGACGGTGATCTATGCCGGCGAGGCTCATAGCGAATACCTCGCCGGGTCCTGGGCCGTGGACGAGACCGGCGATCTCGTCACCGCCGCGCCGGACGATGCCCCGAACGCGGTCCGCTTCCGCCGCGGCTTCATGCTCGGCGACGGCACCGGCGCCGGCAAGGGCCGCCAGTCGGCCGGCATCATCCTTGACAACTGGCTCCAGGGTCGCCGCAAAGCCGTCTGGATCTCCAAGTCCGACAAGCTGCTCGAGGATGCCCAGCGCGACTGGTCGGCGCTTGGCATGGAGCGGCTCCTGGTCACGCCGCTCTCACGCTTCCCGCAAGGCACGTCGATCCGGCTGAACGAAGGCGTCCTATTCACCACCTACGCCACGCTACGGTCCGACGACCGCGGAGAGAAGCTTTCGCGGGTCAAGCAGATCGTCGAATGGTTGGGCTCCGATTTCGATGGAGTGATCATTTTCGACGAGAGCCACGCGATGCAGAACGCCGGCGGCGGCAAAGGAGAACGGGGTGACGTGGCGCCGTCGCAGCAGGGCCGTGCGGGCCTCCGGCTCCAGCACGCGCTCCCGAACGCCCGCGTCGTCTATGTCTCGGCGACCGGTGCCACCACCGTCCACAATCTCGCCTATGCCCAGCGCCTCGGCCTGTGGGGCGGAGAGGATTTCCCCTTCGCCAACCGCGCCGAGTTCGTCGAGGCGGTCGACAATGGCGGCGTCGCGGCCATGGAGGTGCTGGCGCGCGATCTGCGCGCGCTCGGCCTCTACACGGCCCGGTCGCTCTCCTATGACGGTGTCGAATACGAGCTCGTCGAGCACCAGCTCACACCCGAGCAGACCCGCATCTACGATGCCTATGCCGGCGCCTTCGCCATCATCCACAATCACCTCGACGCGGCGATGCAGGCCGCGAACATCACCGGCGAGACAGGCACGCTCAACCGGCAGGCGAAGTCGGCTGCACGCTCCGCCTTCGAGAGCGCCAAGCAGCGCTTCTTCGGCCATCTCCTGACCAGCATGAAGACGCCGACGCTGATCCGCTCGATCGAGCAGGACCTGGCCGAAGGCCATTCCGCCGTCATCCAGATCGTCTCGACCGGCGAGGCCCTGATGGAGCGCCGCCTGGCCGAGATCCCGACCGAGGAATGGAACGACGTGCGAGTTGACATCACGCCGCGCGAATATGTGCTGGATTATCTCGCCCATTCCTTTCCGGTGCAGCTCTACGAGCCGTTCTCGGACAGCGAGGGCAATCTGTCCTCGCGTCCGGTCTATCGCGACGGCCAGCCCGTCGAGAGCCGCGAGGCCGTCGCGCGCCGGGACGAGTTGATCGAACGGCTCGCCTCGATGCCACCTGTCCCGGGTGCGCTCGACCAGATCGTCCAGCGCTTCGGCACCGATGTCGTAGCCGAGGTGACCGGGCGATCGCGGCGCGTTGTGCGGAAGGGCGAACGCCTTGTCGTCGAGAACCGCGCGGCTTCTGCCAATCTCGCCGAGGCGGCCGCCTTCATGGATGACGACAAGAGGGTTCTCGTCTTCTCCGACGCCGGCGGCACCGGCCGCAGCTATCACGCCGATCTCGCGGCGAAGAACCAGCGCCTGCGCATTCATTATCTGCTCGAACCGGGCTGGAAGGCCGACGCCGCGATCCAGGGGCTCGGCCGCACCAACCGAACCAACCAGGCGCAGCCGCCGCTCTTCCGGCCGATCGCCACCAACGTGAAGGCCGAGAAGCGCTTCCTCTCGACCATCGCGCGCCGGCTCGACACGCTCGGCGCCATCACGCGCGGCCAGCGCCAGACCGGCGGCCAGGGCCTGTTCCGGCCTGAGGACAATCTCGAATCCCACTATGCGCGCGACGCGCTGCGCCAGCTCTACCTGCTGCTCGTGCGCGGCAAGGTCGAGGGATGCTCGCTCGATCGCTTCGAGACCGCCACCGGCCTCAAGCTGATGGACAACAACGGGCTCAAGGACGAGTTGCCGCCCATCACCACCTTCCTCAATCGGCTGCTGGCGCTGACCATCGAGCTGCAGGGCATCCTGTTCACCGCCTTCGAGCAGCTCCTGACGGCGAAGATCGAGGGCGCGATTCGCAGCGGCCACTACGATGTCGGGCTGGAGACGCTGCAGGCCGAGAGCGTCGTAATCACCGACAGCCAGGTCATCCATATCCATCCCGGCACCAGCGCGGAGACGCGGCTCCTGACCATCACGCGCCGAGAGCGCAATCGCCCGGTCACGCTGGAAGGTGCGCTCGACCATCTCGGCGATCCGCGCGCGCGGCTGCTCGTCAACGGCCGCTCCGGACGCGCCGCGGTGCAGATGCCGGCCCCGTCGATGATGCTCGACGACGGCGAGATCGAACGCCGCGTCTGCCTGATCCGGCCGATGGAGCAGCATTATGCGCCGCTGCGCATGATGGACGAGAGCCATTGGGAGGAAGCCGATCGCGACCGCTTCGCCGCCGCATGGGAGGCCGAGCTTGCCGACATCCCGGAGTTCTCCGACAGCACGATCCACATCGTCGCCGGCCTGCTGCTGCCGATCTGGAAGCGTCTGCCGGACGAGTCGACACGAGTCTACCGGCTCCAGACCGACGCGGGCGAGCGCATCATCGGCCGCCGGGTCTCGCCGGCCTGGGCCGCCAATGCCGCCTCGCAGGAGGCGAGCACGCTGACGCCAGAACATGCGTTCGCCGCGCTGATGGAGGGCGCCACGATCCTCGACCTCGCTGAAGGACTACAGCTTCGCCGCGCCCGCGTCATGAGCGCCTATCGCCTGGAGCTGACCGGCTTCACCGAGGCGATGCGCGATCGGCTGCGGGCCTATGGCCTGTTCAGCGAGATCATCTCCTGGAAGCTGCGCTTCTTCGTGCGGATCGACTCCAGCGGCGTGAGCGTGCTCGCCAAGCTGCTCGACACCTATCCGGTGGCGCGCATCTCCGAGCGGGAGGCCGCGTGATGTCCCGTCACGATGCTTCCGATCTCGCGCAGCGTCTCGGCCGGCAGGCCGAGGCGGTATGCCGGCAGTACCTGTCGAGCGGCAGGCGCGAGGGCCGCTACTGGCTGGTCGGCGACGTGCGCAACACGCCGGGACGCTCGATGTATGTGCGGCTCAAGGACTCGCCCAAGGGGCCGGCCGGCAAATGGACCGACGCCGCGACCGGCGAGCATGGCGATCTCCTCGACGTGATCCGGGAGAGCTGCGGCCTCATTGACTTCAAGGATGTCGCCGACGCGGCGCGGACGTTCCTCAGCATGCCGCCGCCCGAACCGATGCCCGCACACCCGCGTCAGGCCCCGGCGCCGCACGGCTCGCCCGAGGCAGCCCGCCGCCTGTTCGGCATGTCGCAGCCGATCACGGGCACGCTCGTACAGTCGTACTTACGCGAACGCGGCATTACGGATTTACGCGGAACAGGAAGCCTGCGCTTCCACGCGCGCTGCTATTATCGGCCCGACGAGCACCCGCCGACCGAGACCTGGCCGGCGATGATCGCCGCCGTCACCGACCTTAGCGGCAAGATCACCGGGGCGCATCGGACCTGGCTCGACCCACGACGCCGCGACAAGGCGCCGCTCGACACGCCGCGGCGGGCGATGGGCGATCTCCTCGGCAACGCGGTCCGCTTCGGCATCGGTGGCGAAGTCATGGCGGCCGGCGAAGGCATCGAGACCGTGCTGTCGGTCAGGCAGGTCCTACCCGACATGCCGATGCTGGCGGCGCTCTCGGCAGCCCATCTCGCTGCCATCCTGTTCCCGGACACGCTGCGCCGGCTCTACATCCTGCGCGACGACGATCCGGCCGGTGACGGCGCGCGAGACACCCTGGTCGAACGGGCGAACGCGGTCGGGATCGAGGCGATCGTCATCTCGCCGCAGCTCGGAGACTTCAACGAGGATCTCCGCACCCTCGGCCTTGATGCTCTCCGCAGCCAGACGCGGATGCAGATCGGGCCGCAAGACGTAGCGCGCTTCATGGCGCTCGCGGCATAGTCGGCAAGGAGGATGGTGGCGACGGTCGTGGCGTGCCCGTCCGGATGCGCCAAACCGTCTGAGAGAACCGCGCCTCGGCCTTCGAGAGGGCGATCGGCCCACAGTCGGGCCGGCCCGGCAATGGCGGCGGCCGACTATTTTCCGGCGCGGCCTTCGGCCGCTTTCCATCGCGAGGCAAAATAGCCGGCCTTAGCCATCAGGCCCTGCGCTGCGCTCCGGGTGCAGGGCCGTCCCGCCGGTGGGCTTCGTCGCCATGAAGGCCGCGACGGTCGCGGTCTCAACCGACGGAGCATCCCATGGACGACCACGACAACTTCGAACCGCACCACGAATCCTCGCCCACCGACCATGTCCTCAACGAACTGCAGCTTCACGGCTACCGGCCCTTCGCCGACGAACCGGACCGGCGGCTTCTTCCGGACGGCAATGCAGTCGCAGGAGCTGTCGCCGACATCTTCGACGCCCTGATCGTCACGTTGGAGGACACACGCCTCGAACCCGACCTCGACGATCTTCTCTGGTCGACCGTCAACGTCTTCCATCGGGCCGCCGAGCGGATCGCACGCGAGCTCGACGACAATGAGCAAGCCCAGAAGCGCTCGCAACGGGAGCAGGACGGCAGCGAGGTGAAGTCATACGATCTCGAGCGCCTGATCGCCGAGGGCAAGACGCTGATCGAGCGCCAGAACGCCTTCGAGCTGATGCGTGACCAGGCCGCCGAACACTACGAGCGCCAAGTCGGCAAAGCTTGGCTTCCGCGCAGCGGGTCGAAGGTCAACCATCGCAATCTCACCTCGGCGATGATCGACAGCCGCGACTTCCTCACGGCGAAGAAGCGCGCCGAGCAGGAGGTACTCCTGCCTCCCGGCCCGAAGATCGTCGTCACCGGCGGGCTCGACTTCAACGATCACCGGCTCATCTGGGCCAAGCTCGACCAGGTCCACGAAAAGCACCCGGACATGGTGCTCGTTCACGGCAAGTCGCCAAAGGGCGCCGAGAAGATTGCCTCGCTCTGGGCGAGGAACCGCAACGTGCCGCAGATCGGCTTCGCACCTGACTGGACGAAGCACGGCCGGGCCGCGCCCTTCAAGCGCAACGACGAGATGCTGCAGATCGTGCCGAGGGGCGTGATGCATTTTCCTGGCACCGGCATCAACGACAACCTCGCCGACAAGGCGAAGAAGCTCGGCATCCCAGTCTGGAAGTTCGGCGGCGCCTGAGCGCCGCCCATCTCCCTTGCGAACCGCTCGTTCGAACTTGCGAGTTATTAGCCTATTATTACACCGCTATCCGAGGAGACCCGGGATTGGACTGGACGCACATGCTGTTAGATCGAGCGTTCGATTGGATTCCCGTGAAGACTGGAGAATCGAGCGACGCAGTTTATCGACGCAGCGATGGCCTCGCATACGCGAAAATCGCGCCCGCCCACCGATCTGTCGACCTTGCAGGCGAGCGTGATCGACTCGCTTGGCTCAACGGATTGGGGGCCGCCTGTCCGGAAGTCGTTGATTGGCGCGAAACTGAAGATGGCGCCTGCCTGGTGATGACCGCCATTCCCGGCGTGCCAGCGGTCAATCTGCCCGGAACCGATTTGCTCACGGCCTGGCCATCGATCATACGTCAGATTCGAATTCTTCATGACCTACCGGTCGACCAATGCCCTTTCGATCGCAGTTTGACGTTCATGATCAAGCGTGCCGCGGACGTTGTTGCGCGTGACGCGGTGAACCCTGAGTTTCTGTCCGATGAGGACCAAGAAACGCCTGCAAGCGAGCTGTTGGCGCGCGTCGAACGTGAACTACCAACCCGGTTCGATCAGGAGGCCGTTGATAAGGTTGTCTGTCATGGCG
This sequence comes from Neorhizobium descurainiae, assembly GCF_051400715.1. NCBI lineage: Bacteria > Pseudomonadati > Pseudomonadota > Alphaproteobacteria > Hyphomicrobiales > Rhizobiaceae > Neorhizobium > Neorhizobium descurainiae. Next base: position 146,219 of record NZ_JBLFFK010000005.1, on the reverse strand, counting down.
ACGCCTGCATGCCGAACATCATGATTGACCCGATCGGCTTCCAATGCACCGGCCTGATCGACCTCGGCCGCCTCGGAACTGCAGATCGTTATGCCGATCTCGCGTTACTGGTTGCCAACGCAGGCGAAAGCTGGGTCTCGCGAGAACAAGGGGCTCAGGCTTTCGCTATCCTCTTCGATACGCTCGGAATCGATAAGCCCGACAAGGAGCGGCTCGCGTTCTATCTCCGACTTGATCCGCTTACTTGGGGCTGACCGACGACGTGGCGTTGCGTTCGGGGACCCAACCTCGACTCGGTGACATCGGCCAAGCAGTGCCACCGAGCCGGCACGTCTCCTTTGAGGCTCGCACCGTTCCCGCTTCATTGCGCTGATCCTTGGTCGGACTGATCGCTTGTCGCCATCAACCCATAAAGGGTCGGCTATGCGAGCATGCCGCCACTGCGGCTGCGCCTGCGCGGTGATCGCAGCGGTCAGTCCGACACATCGGGCGCCTGTCAGCGGGGGATGGTCCTCCGCTCAAAACAGGAGCCGGATCGATGTCCCTCAATGACGCACACGCCTTCGCCTTCAGCCTCGCCACCACCCTGATGGCCGCCATCATCATCTTCCAGGCCGGCGACGGCACCCTCTCGGTGATGCCCGCCAGCGAGTATGATGGCGACCTGGCCGCGATCGTCCATGAGATCGATCCGTTCGACCCCTGAGCTGGGCGAACCGACCGGCCGAGCGGAGATCGACGCAGATTTCCGCTCCCGGCGCGGTCCGTCTTGCGCTATATTTCTGGTGCGCCGTGGTGGTGGTGGAAGGCGCGACCGTCAGACCTTGTCCTAACGGAGTCCACCGCCATGTTCATCATCGCAATACTTGCATCCCTTGCAGCAATCGGCCTGCTTTGCTGGCTGCTCTTCACGCTGGCCGTCTTCGCGCTGCCGGCATTCGTCGGTGTGACCGTGGGTGCCTGGGCGCATGGCACCGGTGCCGGCATTCCCGGGGCCATCCTTGTTGGCGCCGTCGCGGCCGCCATCACCCTGGCAGCCGGATATCTGCTGATAGCCTTCGCCCGTCCGATGTGGCTGAAGCTGATCGTGGCTGCCACCTTCGTCGCACCCGCGGCGATCGCCGGCTTTCATGCGACCCATGGCATCGTGAAGCACCTCATGCCGTCAGACGCATGGCAGACCGTATTCTCCGTCATCGGCGCGGCAGCAGTCGGCGTCACCGCCTTCGTGCGGGTCGCGGGAATGGCGGCGGCGCCGGGCGCGTCCGGGCGGGATCTTGCGTGAGCCTGACCTTCGTCATCGCCATTAAGAAGGCCAGACCAGCGGTGGCCGACGACTCCGCGTCGTCTCGGGCTGTTGCGATGGACGTATGCAGCGGATCGCGTCTCGGCGCGGGAAGCGGTGACCGTCGGAGCGCTGCGGCGGCAAGACCATGTCTCGGCCGCATACCGAAAACCTGGCACGGCGATCCCCCCGCGGCGGTCAAGGGCCAGGATTGCAGCAAACTCGGCCTGCCGGGAGGAGACGAAGCCGGTGAGGATCCGGGACGGTCTGCCGGTGCGGGGCGGTCGCCATCTTCTCCGTTGTCTGACCGTGCCAAGACCGCTCCAAACGGCCTCTTCAATGGCCTGATTTGGCCGAAGGCTGGCTGCGCCTCGATCGCCTATGACGCAACAGCCGCGTCGGACTTTCTTCCCCTGCCGGCTGCGCCGCCATTCCTCGCGAAACAAGAAAGTCCTCCTTAGCTGTCAGGCCCCTTCGGGGTGCGCCGTCGATCGCCTCCGGCCTGCCGATCGCCATCGAGGCTGCAATGGTGCGGGCTCGAATACGAGAAACGGAGACTACAATGGCTACCATCGGCACCTTCAAGAAGACCGGCTCGAACGAGTTCACCGGCGAAATCGTCACCCTCAGCGTTCAAGCCAAGAACGTGCGCATCATCCCCGACACACGCGCCACCGGCGAGAACGCCCCCAGCCACCGGGTCCTGGTTGGCCGCGCTGAAATCGGTGCTGCCTGGTCCAAGCGCTCCAATGAGGGCCGCGACTATCTGGGCCTCAAGCTCGACGATCCGAGCTTCAACGCCCCGATCTACGCCAACCTCTTCGACGACGAGGAAGGCGAGACCTTCTCGCTGATCTGGTCCCGCCCCAACGGGCGGCGCGGCGACTGAGGCCCCGCGCAAGGCCCCGGCCGAACAGGCCGGGGCCTTCAGAATAAGAACGACCGAATCAGCTAGCGATGAAACCGCATTAGCGGCTGCCATATAGCCGCTTCCGAGTAGCAAATTGCGCAAAGGACGACTATTATAGTCGTAGTTCTGGCGTGCGCGTAGGTCCGAGTGGGAGGTGATCATGCATGATCACCGCCCGACAATCGCGGGCCGCACGCGCGCTGCTGGGTTGGACGCAGGAGACGCTCGCTGACAAGGCCCGAGTATCACTGACCGCGCTCAAGCGCCTCGAATCTGAAAGCGGACTCGAGGTGTACGAGTCAACGCGGGACGAAGTCAGGCGGGCCTTCGAACGCAGCGGCATTGTCTTCCTCAACTCCGACCAAGGCATGGGAGTGATGCTGGTCAATGCCAAGAAGGAAGGCTGAGGCTTCAGCTGCAAACGAAGCCGCCCTGCCCTCTCCGCACTCGACAATGGCCTCGTTGGCGTGGCCAAAACAGCGTTAACAATTCGCTCCAGAATGGATAGAACTTCCATCAGGGGAATGAAGGTGACCAAGGACGACTTTTTAGATCAGCCGCCTGGCGGCGCTTCGCTGACGGCCTATGATGAGGCCCACGCCAAGCTCTATCTCCGGCTCCTTGATGCGGAAGCGCAGGGCGCGGCTTGGCAGGATGTCGTGGAAGTCCTGTTCGGCCTTAGTGCCAAAGATGAGCCAGAGCGCGCGTCACGGGTCTATGCCGCCCACCTCGCACGGGCGCGATGGATGACTGAACACGGCTTCGGCCAGCTCGTGGGATCGCGGCTGCACTAGCTTAGTGATGCAAAAACCGCATCACGTTGATCCGCCTTCGTTCTTCCCCAGCAAAGTTCAACTTGGAATCGTGGCGACCTTACAACTCGCGTTGAACTGATTGCGGGCAGAGGGTTGGAGGATGTCCCAAGATGAAACCTGGCGGTCCGAGACCGCCTACGACTATATTGAGGCGCTAACGCCAGGCCAGATCGCTTGGGAGTTCTTGCGTCGCAATCCGGAATACAGGAAAGCCTTTCAGGAGTTCGTGTCGAACGGCCGAATATCACAGCAGGATGCTGTCGCCTTCGCCGAACAATGGGGGTTGCGATTTCCCGGCAGAACCACGGCTAACCGCCATCGCGCAGCCGATCTTTTGGACCCCAGAAACCGACCCTGGCGCGATCCTGCTCCAGCCCGGTTCCGCGCCGCTGGGAAGCTTCCGCCTTACCGCTGACGATCTTCGCGTAGGCGCGACAGCCTCGCTCCGCGACACGCAACTCCATGTGGTGCTGCGTGGAGAACATTTCGACGCAAGCCTCGCCGATCCCGACTTCGCCGGGCCGCTTGCGGCCGTGGTGCTGATCGACGACGACACGCCAGACCGGCTCGATATGCTCGCGCGCCTGTGGACGACGGCGCGCGGCCGCCGTGTACCTCCGGACCAACGAATGACGGAGCAACGACGCCAGCGTGCGAAACAGATGTTGCGTGTGGTCGATGCCCGCGACGCAGGTACGACCTATCGGGCTATTGCAGAGGTGATGTTTCCGCAGCACGTACCTGACGCCGCATCCTGGGTCGGAAGCGCAATCCGTGAGACCACTATCCGTCTCGCCCGTGACGGCGTGAAGCTGGTTCGTGGGGGGTACCGGCTGCTGCTTAGACGCCCACGACGGAATCGCTGATACCCGTTCTGGTGTCGATTTTAGCATCCTTACTTCGACATCGTCCGAGGCGCCGTCTTCGCGCCACCGTGCTCGCAACCCGCCGCTCGTTCGCAGCGGCCTCCCGCGAGACCACGGAGGTTCGATCATGGCCGAAAAAGCCGCCAATCTGCCGCCACGCTACCTGAGAACGCAGGAGGCGGCCCGCTTCCTAGGCCTGTCCGAGCGCACCCTCGAAAAGCACCGCACGTATGGAACCGGCCCCACTTACCGCAAGCTCGGTGGCCGCGTCGTCTACTCGGTCGATGACCTCCAGACGTGGGCCGATCGGGGTCTCGTCACCTCGACCTCCGATCCGCGCTGCGGCACCGTGCTTCCGGCCAAGCGCCAAACGTCTTCTCCCGCCACCGTAGGCGGCCGCTTCCCACGCTGAGGCGGCCCGCACATGTCGTCCCGCCACCTCCATCGCGATGAGCGCGCGCAGCTCGATCTCTTCCGGGCGCTGCCCGGCGACCTCGCACCCCGCGATGCGCAGGACCTCATGGCCTACCCCTTCTTCTCGCTGGCCAAGTCGAAGCGCCTGGCGCCGATCGACTTCAGGTCTGGCGCGGTAAAAGTCCGCGTCGAGGCCGTGCCCGAGCACGGCATGGCGACGATCTGGGATGCCGACGTCCTCATCTGGGCGGCCTCGCAGATCGTTGAAGCGCGCGATCTCGGGCTCCGCCCGTCGCGCCTGATGGCGACCACGCCCTACGAAATCCTAAACTTCATCGGCCGCGGCGTCAGCTTGCGCGACTACGACCGTCTGAAGGCGGCGCTCGACAGGCTGCAGTCGACGACGGTGGCGACATCGATCCGTCAGCCGACCGAGCGGCGGATGCACCGCTTCTCCTGGATCAACGAATGGAAGGAACGCGCGGACGCCAGAGGCCGGCCGCTCGGCCTCGAGTTGATCGTGCCGGACTGGTTCTATGCCGCCGTTCTCGACGACGCGCTCGTGCTGACGATCGACCGCGACTATTTCGGTCTAACGGGCGGGCTCGAACGCTGGCTCTACCGCCTGGTGCGCAAGCACGGCGGCAGGCAGGAATTCGGCTGGAGCTTCGACTTCCCGCATCTCCATGCCAAGTCCGGCAGCCTCTCGCCGCTCAAGCACTTCGCCTACGACCTGCGGGACATTGTCCGGCGCCAGCCGCTCCCGGGTTACCGGCTCACCATCGAGCAGTGCCTCGGCGGCCCCGAAATCCTGTCCTTCGCACCCACCGATCCCGACGCGCTCGGCACACCCCGCCGCCGTCGCCGCTCGACAACTCGCATTGGGGATATGCTGTGAATCGCCTCGTGCTATCAGGGACCGGCACTATCGTGCCATCGGGGACCGGACTCTCGTGCTATCGGGGACCGGAATCGCCGAATCCTCGCGCTGAATCAGCAGCTTGCGAGCTCCGTAACTTATCTAACCTAGATTCCTTCGGAATCTTTCTAACGGGACCGGCATTTTCGCGATCCGTGGACAACCGCGCCGTGATGGCACGGAGCGCGCCATGATCGTCGCGCTCCTCAACCAGAAGGGCGGCGTCGGCAAGACGACGCTCGCCCTGCATCTCGCCGGCGAATGGGCGCGCTGCGGAAAGCGCGTCACGCTGATCGACGCTGATCCGCAAGGCTCGGCACTGGACTGGTCGCAGCAGCGCAGCCGGGAAGGGCTGGAGCGCCTGTTCGGCGTCGTCGGCTTGGCGCGCGACACTCTCCACCGCGAGGCGCCCGAGCTTGCCCGCAATGGCGACCACGTCGTCATCGACGGACCGCCGCGCGTCGCCGGCCTCATGCGCTCGGCGCTGCTTGCCGCCGATCTCGTGCTCATCCCGGTGCAGCCGTCGCCGCTCGACGGCTGGGCCTCAGCGGAGATGCTGGCCTTGCTCCGCGAGGCGCGCATCTATCGCCCCCAGCTCGCCGCCCGCTTCGTGCTGAACCGCTGCGCGGCTCGCACTGTGCTCGCACGAGAGACCGCCGAGACGCTGGCGGATCATGACCCGCCGCTGCTGGCGACCACTATCGGCCAACGCATCGTCTTCGCCGATGTCGTGCAGACCGGCCGGCTTGCCGCCGAACAGGATGAGGATTGCCCAGGCGCGCGCGAGATCGCCGCGCTCGCGGCCGAAGTTGCGAGGATCGGCGCATGAGCGAACGGTCCCACAAGCGCAGCTTCGCATCCCGGCCTGCCGATCCGGAGAGCTGGATCAAGGCGCCCGACCGCCAGGTGCAGCGCGTCCTCCCCGCTGAGGACTTCTCGGCCAGGCTGACGATCGACGTCACCGCTGACATGCGTGGCCGGATCAAGATCGCGGCCTTCCAGCGCGGCCAGACGGTCGCAGACATGCTGCGCGCGCTGTTCGAGCGCGAATTCCCACCCCCGTCAGGAGAAGGTCTATGACCGGTCTTGCCACCCGATTCGTGCGCGCCGGCTGCGACGTTCACGCGCCGCCGGAAGATCTCACCCAGGTCGAACTCGTCTGGATCGAGAAGCAGATCGAACACTGGATCCGCTTCGGCCGCCCGGCGCACGAACAGGTCCTCGACCGGCGCCGTCGCATCCTCTTCTTTCCTCCCGGCTCCGTCTTTGCGCTGGTGCGCTGGGCCGCGAACAAGCACGGCACCGTGCTCTCGCGCCTAGACATTCTGCGCGCTGTCGGTCGCGGCGAAACCTGCCAGACGATCCCGACCGTGACGCCCGGCGGCGACATCCTGCTGCGCGTCGATGGCTGGCCGAAAGTGGAGCGCATGCTCCAACTCATCGACACGATCGAGGCCGGCGACATCGATCCGGCGGATGTGTCGTCCGATCACTGGCGGCACGTTCACAACCGCCTTGCCGCCGGCGAGACGCCGCGCGCCTACACGATGCAGCGCCATCGCGCCTTCCTTCTGCGTCGGGAGATCGGCGCATGACCCGGCGCGGTTACGCGATCACCACGACCGGCGCCGTGTCGTTGCTTGGCATCCTGTCGCTCGTCTCCTTCACGCCGAAGCTGATCTGGAATGCGTCGGCCAGCACGCCGGTCGGTCTCTACTCGATCGAACCCGAACGATACCCGCAAGTCACCGATCTGGTCGCCGTGCGTGCGCCGGAGCCGCTTGCCAGCTTCCTCGCCGACGGCGGCTACTTGCCGCGCGGCGTGCCGCTGCTGAAGCACGTCGCCGCGCTTCCCGGCCAGCGTGTGTGCAGGATCGGTCTCGCCATCACCGTCGATGCCGTGCCGATCGGCGACGCGCGCGATCACGATCGCCACGGCGAGCCGCTGCCCGTCTGGCAGGGCTGCCGGGTCGTCGCCGAGGACGAGCTGTTTCTGATGAACTGGCAGGTCCGCGACAGCCTCGACGGTCGCTACTTCGGACCGCTTCCAGCCTCGGCCGTCATCGGTCGGGCCATCCCTCTCTACACCGACGAAGACGGCGATGGCCGCTTCGTCTGGCGCGCGCCGACGCGGTGACGACGCACCCATGCCCAACCTCACCGCACATCCACGGAGGCAATCATGTCCCTGATCGGCCAGTTCACCCGCGACAGTTCCGGCTTCATCGGCCATTTACAAACACTCTTCCTGCACCAGGACATCATCATCGTTCCAGCCGATCCTTCGGACGCCGAGAATGCGCCGGATTTCCGCGTTCACGTCTTCGACGGCATGAACAACGAACCCGGCGCTGAGATCGGCGCAGGCTGGAAGCGCACCGGCGAGAAGGCCGGCGATTACGTTTCGCTGCAGCTCGACGATCCGACCTTCGCCCAGCCGATCCGCGCCAATTTGTTCCAGTCGGCAGATGACAAGTCGGCTTGGGGTCTGCACTGGAACCGCCCGCCCAAGCGCGGCGAGCGGGACTGAGCGATGCCGGCCCGCCGCCATCGCACTGTCGTCGGACGGTTTCCCACCGTCCGGCGTACAGCCTTCCTTCTCCTTTCCGGCCTGCTCGACGCTCTCCCGTCACCCGTTCCGGCCGTAGCGCAGGACGCACCCGTGGAGCGGGCTTCTCCCGCTCATCCCTATGCCGGTCACATCGCTGAGGCAGCGCGTCGGTTCGGCATTCCGGAGGCGTGGATTCGTGCCGTCATGCACGTGGAGAGCCGCGGCGACGTGCGCGCGATCTCGTCGGCCGGCGCGATGGGCCTGATGCAGATCATGCCCACCACCTGGACCGAGCTGCGCGCCCGGTATGGGCTCGGCAACGATCCGTATGACCCGCGCGACAACATCATGGCGGGCGCTGCCTATCTGCGCGAGATGCACGATCGCTACGGTTCACCCGCCTTTCTCGCTGCTTACAATGCCGGTCCCGGCCGCTACGAGGAATATCGCGCGACCGGCCGCCCGTTGTCGGCCGAAACACGCGCATATGTAGCCGTTCTCGCACCCCTCATCGGCGGCGGCGATCTCGCTGCCCCCGCCACTGTAGCGGTTGCCGATCCGCTTGCCTGGACCCGTGCGCCGCTCTTCATCGCACGCGCCGAGCGCAGCACGGGTGCAGATCAACAGCAGCACGACAGCAATCCGCCTGCATCGTCCGCAGAGGCGACCGGGCGCGGTCTGGCGCCAGCAGCGCCGCAAACCGAGGGGCTATTCGTGGTGCGAACCGACAGTGGGCAGCCGCGATGACGCGCTTCGCACCCCATACGACGCTTTCGGGCTCTGGCGTGGATTTGGCGTCGGAGGCGGGAGGAGCAGGCACCGCAACCGCACGATGGCAGGATAAAGGGCCACGATGTGCGGCCTTGTGCGGTTGTGGTTTTTCAACGGGTTATGGCGCGTTTGCGCGATGTGCGCTCGATCGGCGCAGCCTGCGCGCGCGGCGCTTTCCCAATGATTTCCGCGGCTTTGCGCGATGTGCGGGGCCACACCGATGAGCGCCGAGGACGATTTCCGCATCCGGCCCGGCCGCATCCGCTCGACGCGCGCCCAGCAGGCCAGACCCTTTATCGCGCAGGCGCTCGCCGCCGCACAGAAGGCCGGCGGCGCAGTCTCCCGGCAAGGAAGGATCGGTCCCGGCAACCGCTCGCGCTTCGGCCGCGGGCAGCGCGCGGCGGTGCAGGCCAACCGGCTGCTGACCGCCCGCTCGCGAGGCGCCGTCGTCAAAGCACGGGTCGTGCGCCAGGGCGGACGCAACGCGCCCCTCGGCACCCACCTCAATTATCTGCGCCGCGAGGGCGTGACCCGGGATGGAGAGAAGGCCCGGCTGTTCGGCCCCGGCGGGGATGACGCCGATCCCAAGGCGTTCGCGGAGCGGTGCGAGGATGACCGCCACCATTTCCGTTTCATCGTGTCGCCCGACGACGCGGTGGAGATGGCCGACCTCAAACGATTCACCCGCGAGCTGGTCGGGCAGATGGAGAAGGATCTGGCTACCCGCCTCGACTGGGTCGCCGTCGATCACTGGAACACCGAGCATCCCCATGTCCATCTGATCGTGCGGGGCGTGCGCGACGATGGCGAGAACCTCGTGATCTCGCGCGACTACATCAAGGAGGGCATGCGCGACCGGGCGCGCGATCTCATCACCCAGGAGCTGGGACCGCGCACCGATCAGGAAATCCGCCGGACCATCGAGCGCCAGGTCGAGTCCGAGCGCTGGACCAATCTCGACCGCCAGCTCGCGCGCGACGCCTACAGGACCGGCATCGTCGACCTCGCCCCGCATCCCGACCGACAGCCCGATGAATTCCACGCCCTGAAGGTGGGTCGGATGCGCAAGCTGGAAACGCTGGGTCTGGCGGATCAGATCGGCCCTGGCCAGTGGATGATCGCCGAAAAGGCCGAGGCAACGCTGCGCGAGCTCGGCGATCGCGGCGACATCATCAAGCGCATGCACCGCGCCTTGACCGAGCGCGGCATCGAACGCGGCGCGGCGAGCTACGTTCTCGCCGGGGAAAGCCTAAACGACCCCGTCGTCGGCCGACTGGTGACGCGAGGCCTCGATGACGAGCTCAAGGGCACGGCCTATGCCGTCGTCGACGGGGTCGATGGCCGCACCCACCACATCAAACTGCCCGACCTTGAAGCCGCCGGCGACAGCCCGCCAGGTTCGATCGTCGAGCTGCGCAGGTTCGACGATGCGCGGGGGCTGCGGCGCGTCGCGCTCGCCGTCCGCTCGGATCTCGACATCTCCGCCCAGGTCACCGCGAGCGGCGCCACCTGGCTCGACCGGCAGGCGATCGCCCGCGAGCCGGTGGCGCTTGGCGCTGGCGGGTTCGGCGCCGAAGTGCGGGACGCGATGGACCGCCGCGCCGAGCATCTGATCGAGCAACGCCTGGCTGAGCGCCACGGCCGCAGCGTCATCTTCTCTCGCAACCTCATCGACACGCTGCGTCAGCGCGAGGTCGAATCGCTCGGCGCGAAGCTCGCAGCCGAGACCGGACGCCCATTCGCCAAGGCGGGGACCGGGGAATATGTCGCCGGCGCCTATCGGCAGCGCTTTGCTCTCGCATCGGGCCGCTTCGCGATGATCGACGACGGCCTCGGCTTCCAGCTCGTGCCCTGGTCGCCGTCGCTCGAAAAGCACCTTGGCCAGCAGGTATCCGGCGTCGCCCGTGGCGATGGCGGGGTTGACTGGAGCTTCTCCCGGAAGCGAGGGTTGGGCCTCTAACCAGCTTCCACCCGTTGCTTGTCGAGGTCGATCACCGAGTCAGTGTTCGCAATGACGCTTCGACGGTGCGTGATGGCGATCACCGTGACATCGCGGGCGAGTAGACGGATGTGTTCCATGATGTCGCGCTCGGTGGCCTCGTCGAGCGCCGAACTCGCCTCGTCGAGGAACAGGATCGCCGGATCGCCATAGAGCGCGCGGGCGATGGCGACGCGCTGACGCTCGCCGCCCGAGAGCTTGAGGCCGCGCTCGCCGACCTTGGTCTCGAAGCCTTCCGGCAATGCCTCGATGAAGGGCAGGATCGCCGCCTTCTCGGCCGCGCGACGCAGGCGGGCGTCATCGCGCGGCCGGCCGAGCAGGATGTTGTCGGAAAGGCTCTCGTTGAGCAGCACGACGTCCTGCGGGACGACGGCGACTGCGCTGTACCAGTCCGCCCGGTCGATCGTCGCGAGATCGACGCCATCGACCAGGACGCGGCCCGCCTCGGGTTCGATCGACTTGAGCGCCAGCTTGAAGATCGTCGACTTGCCGGAGCCGGTCTCGCCGACGAGGAAGGTGATCGCCCCGCGTTCGGCCGTGAAGCGGATGTCCTTCACGCCCCGCCCGTTGTCATAGGCATAGCCGACATCCTCGAAGACGATCCGGCCATCCCCCGGCACGAAGGTCGGAGCGTGCGAGACCTGCCGCTCCTCCGGGGCAGCCCACATGGTCGCCAGTGGGGCGAGCGCGGCACGCGAACGCACCACATCGTCGATCGCATGGGCGATCATCTCGAACGGCATGTTGAGCTGGAGCAGCAGCGTGTTGAACAGCACGATGTCGCCGACGGTTAGCGCTCCAGCCTCGTAGCGGGGCAACAACAACCAGAACGTCACGGCGAACTGAAGCGTCAAGCCAATGCCGAGCAGTGCGATATAGCCGACACGCTGCAGCACATAGGCGCGCCAGTTGTCGCGCACTTCCCCAGCCTTTGCGGTGAACCGCCTTGTCATCCAGTCATGGCTGCCGAAATGCCGGAGCGTCTCCATGGCATTCATGGCGTTGCCGACGAAGCGGGCGTTCTCCTGACCGGCCTCGATGGCCTTGTCGAGGAAAACGCGGGCTCGGCGGGCCGAGATCAGCGTGAGCGTGACCGCCGCGATGCCGTAGAGGACAACGATTCCAGCCACCTCGATATTGATCAGAGTGCCAAGGGTCACCAGCGTGAGCAGGATTTGCGTTGCGCCGGGGATGAAGACGATGAGCCCGAGTTGCACCAGGGTCGTCAGGGAACTGCGTCCGCGGGAGGCCGCGCTCTGGATCTCGGCCGGATTGTGCTCGACGAAGAACACTGCGGTCTTCCTCAGCAGGCGCTCGAAGAAGCGCGTGCCAGTGATAAAGCCGAGATTCTCCGCGCTCATGAACGAGAGGTACTGCACCATATGCTGCAGCGCCGACGCGACACCCAGCAGCACGGCGTAGATCACGAAGCCCCACGCCAGGGACGACACTGCACCGTCCTGGGGCAGCCGATCGATAAGGCGCGAGAAGAGGAAGGGCGCAGCGACACTCGCCACGCTGGACAGGAACACGACCACCGCGACCAGCAGCAGCGTCCAGCGATCGGACTTCCAATAGGCCCGGAGGATTTCTGAGATCGGGGTGAATACGGCGGCGGGTTTGCTCATGGGCAGCGGCGACTCGGATGGACAATCGGACCGCCCAGCCTAACCCGATGAAGCGTCGGGAGTTTGTCGATCGCGCCCCGCAGATCGGAAGCAGTCCTTTGTGCCGCCGATACTATCCGTTTGATCGACTGGCGCTTCCACCCACTTGAACTTCAAGACGATCTCTCTCCACCGTTGGGCCTTTGCCTGGGCCGGAGCCTATGTCCGCTACGAAAATCTTGTGGGGCCAGATTCTTACCGTCTTCATGATCGTGCTGCTCACGACCTGGGCCGCTACGCAGTGGACGGCATGGCGGCTCGGCTTCCAGGCGCAGCTTGGGCCGGCGTGGTTCGAGCTCGCCGGCTGGCCGATCTACTATCCACCGGCCTTCTTCTGGTGGTGGTATTTCTACGACGCCTATGCGCCGCCGATCTTCGTCGAGGGCGCCTGTATCGCAGCATCGGGGGGCTTCATCTCGATCGCTGTGGCCATCGGTATGTCGGTCTGGCGGGCGCGCGAGGCGAAGAACGTCGAGACTTATGGCTCGGCACGCTGGGCGCGCGCAGACGAAGTGCGCGGCGCCGGTCTGCTCGGTCCCGACGGCGTCGTGCTCGGGAAGCTCGATCGCGACTACCTGCGCCACAACGGTCCCGAGCACGTGCTGTGCTTCGCCCCGACCCGCTCCGGCAAGGGCGTCGGCCTCGTCGTGCCCTCGCTGCTCACCTGGCCGGGCTCGGCCATCGTCCATGACATCAAGGGCGAGAACTGGACGCTGACCGCCGGCTTCCGATCGCGGCACGGCCGCGTGCTGCTCTTCGATCCCACCAATCCGAAATCGGCCGCCTACAATCCACTACTGGAGGTTCGCAAAGGGGAATGGGAGGTCCGCGACGTGCAGAACATCGCCGACATCCTGGTCGATCCGGAGGGAAGCCTCGAAAAGCGGAACCACTGGGAGAAGACCAGTCATGCGCTCCTCGTAGGCGCCATTCTTCACGTCCTCTATGCGGACAAGGACAAGACACTCGCTGGCGTCGCCGCCTTCCTCTCTGACCCGAGGCGGCCGATCGAATCCACGCTGGCCGCCATGATGAAGACCGCGCATCTCGGCGACGCCGGCCCGCATCCCGTCATCGCCAGCGCCGCGCGCGAACTGCTGAACAAATCGGACAACGAACGCAGCGGCGTGCTCTCCACCGCCATGTCGTTCCTCGGTCTCTACCGCGATCCCGTCGTCGCCGAGGTGACACGGCGCTGCGACTGGCGCATCGCCGATATCGTCGGCGGCAAGCACCCGTCGACGCTCTACCTCGTGGTGCCGCCCTCTGACATCAACCGCACAAAGCCGCTGATCCGCCTGATCCTCAATCAGATCGGCCGGCGCCTCACCGAGGACCTGCAGGCGAAGGGCAACCGCCACCGGCTGCTGCTCATGCTCGACGAATTTCCGGCGCTCGGCCGTCTCGACTTCTTCGAGAGCGCCCTGGCCTTCATGGCTGGCTATGGCCTCAAGAGCTTCCTGATCGCCCAGTCGCTGAACCAGATCGAGAAAGCCTATGGGCCGAACAACTCGATCCTCGACAACTGCCATGTCCGGGTGAGCTTCGCCACCAACGACGAACGGACAGCAAAGCGCGTCTCGGACGCGCTCGGCACCGCGACCGAGATGCGGGCGATGAAGAACTATGCCGGTCACCGGCTCTCGCCCTGGCTCGGGCACATGATGGTGTCGCGCTCCGAGACGGCCCGGCAGTTGCTCACCCCCGGCGAGATCATGCAGCTCCCGCCATCCGACGAGATCGTCATGGTCGCCGGCACGCCGCCGATCCGCGCCAAGAAGGCCCGCTACTATGAGGATCGGCGGTTTCAGGAGCGGATCTTGCCGCCCCCGGCACTCACCAAACCCGACCGCGTGTCCGACGATGACTGGAGCAAACTGGCATTGCCGCCGGCTCCGGAGATCCTAACTGCGGCAACGCCAGCTAGCCCCGACGAGGAGGATACGACCGAATCCGAGCGCCGCCGCCAGCCCGAGCTGAACCGCGTGCAGCCGATCGAGAAGAAGGCGCCGATCGAGAACGAGTTCGAGATCGACTCAATCGACGACACCGACGACGACGTGGCCCGAGCCAGTCGCATGCGGGATGCGATGCGCCAGGTGGCGCGCCAAGCGTCGCTTGATCCCGGCGACGGCATCGAACTGTAAGAGGCCCGCTTTGACGAAATCGCCAAAGAAGCAGCGGCTCTCCGTCTATCTCGAGCCCGAGGTCATGAAGGCCCTTGCGGCACATGCGGCGCGGCGCGGCCATTCACTGTCGCTGGTCGCCGAAGCCGGCATCGCCTCCTTTCTGTCGCCAGACGCGGCGGAGCGACAGGAGGCGGCGATCACCAAGCGGCTCGACCAACTCGACCGGCGCATGACGCGTATGGAGCGCGACGTCGGGATCTCCGTCGAGACCCTGGCCATCTTCGTTCGGTTCTGGCTGACCACGACGCCAGCCTTGCCAGAGCCTGCTGCTCAGGCCGCTCGCGCCAAGGCCGGCGAGCGGTATGACGCGTTCATCGCAGCTCTGGGCCGTCGGCTCGCGAGCGGGCCGAAGCTCAGGCAGGAGATTTCGGAGGACGTCGATCCCGCGCGCGATGACTAGAGATCGTGTAGATGCCGCTTCACGGCCGGCTTTCGTGGTGAACGGACGACCCGGCACCGGGAAAGCGGCGGCCATAACTGCCGTGGCAGACACCATCAGCTTCGACGCCGACGCTTGTACAAACCTTTACACGGCCCTGCTTTCCCGAAACGTTTCCTTGAACAGTTCGAACGCCGTGGTCCCCCTCCGATCAGGATAGTAGAGGTGGTAGCCGGCAAACGGCTCGCACCACGGCTCCAGCAGGCGGATGAGACGGCCATCGGCAATCGGCGCCGCCACCAGATCCTCCAGAATGTAGAGGATGCCGAAACCCTCAAGGGCGGCGGCCACCAGCAGGTCGCCATCGTTGAACACCGGCCCGCGGCCTGGCGTGACCGTCACCGCATGGCTATTGCGCTCGAACGACCAGGGAGACAGGTCGCCATGCGCGTCGCCGTAGGCGACACAGCGATGCGCCGTGAGGTCGGCGGGCTCCATCGGCGCCGGATGGTTGCTCAGATAGCCGGGAGTTGCCACCACCGCGACGCGAAGCGGAGGCCCGACCGCCAGCGCGATCATGTCCTTCTCCAGTCGCTCGCCAAGCCGGATGCCCGCATCGTAGCGGCCCGCAACAACGTCTGTCATCCCGCCCTCCACGCACACCTCCACCTCGATGCCGGGGTGACGGCGCATGAAAGACGGGAGCATCGGCCACAGCACTGTGTCGGCGGCATGTTTTCCCGTCGTGATCCGAACAGTGCCGATCGCTGTCCCGCGTTCCTGGGACAGCGCCTCGATCTCGCTGTCCAACCCTGCCAATGCCGGCGACAGGGTGGCAAGCAGGCGCTCACCCGCAGCCGTGGGAGCGACACTACGCGTCGTGCGGGTAAGCAGGCGAAATCCGAGCTGGCCTTCCAGCCGCTTCATGGTCTGGCTCAACGCCGACTGCGTGACTCCGAGCCGCCTCGCGGCACGTGTGAAGCTGCGGTCGGAGGCGATCGCCGCGAAGACGGCGAGGTCGCCGAGCTGATCCGGACGCATTGATGACCCCCACTACTGGGCCCTATTACTCATTAGGCCATTATTTCCATCCATTAGCATGGCTACATAGTTAGTGACAGTCGGATGAAGCGAGGAGTAGGCGATGGGCAAGGTTTGGCTGGTCACGGGCGCAAGCCGAGGACTTGGACGCGAGATCACGCGCGCGGCACTCGGTGCGGGCGAAACGGTCGTGGCAACGGCGCGGTCGGCCGACGCGGTGCGCGATGCCTGCGGGGGTGAACACGATCGCCTGCACGCCCTCGCGCTCGACATCGCCGACGCCGAAGCCGCGAACTCGGTCGCCGCCGAGACCATCCAGCGGTTCGGTGCGATCGACGTGCTGGTCAACAATGCCGGCTATGCCGAACTGGGTTTCTTCGAGACCTTCACAGATGCCGCAGTACGGCATCAGTTCGAGGTCAATCTGTTCGGCACGATGAACGTCGCGCGCGCGGTCGCCCCTCACATGCGTGAGCGCCGCTCAGGCCTCTTCGTCACCATCTCGTCGGTTAGCGGGCTGGTCTCCAACGGCGGCGGGTCGGTCTACTCCGCTTCTAAATTCGCGGTCGAGGGATGGATGGAGGGATTTGCGCAGGAACTGGCACCGTTCGGCATCCGCTCGCTCCTGGTCGAGCCGGGGATGCTGCGCACCGACTTCATGGACGGTAAATCGGCGAACTTCGGCACCATCGACATTCCAGACTATGCCGACGCGGTCGCGCAGTATCGCGCGTTCGTGGACGGGGCGAACGGCAACCAGCCGGGCGATCCGAAGCTGCTCGCCGCACGGATCGTGGCGCTTGCTTCCCATGACGAGGCCCCATCGCGGCTCATCTTCGGCGACGACGCCCGCCAGTGGGCCGGCGCGAAAATCGACCAATTGCGGCAGGAGATCGCCCAGTCCGCCGATCGCGGCTGACACGGGCATTCGCGTTCATGAGTCTACCGCCTGTGGCCTTTTGCCGGAGCCTTGTTGATGCCGCGTTGCGGATCTACCCAGTGGCGAATACCTGCCACTGAGGTTCCTTATGCGTATCCGTTCTTCGCTCTATTTCCTGGGTATGGCAGTCGCGTTCGTGCCGGCCATGATCAGCTGCACGTCCGCAGAGATGGCTCCGGTTGCGGCTTCTCCTCTTGCCACACCGGATGTCGTGATGGCTGCTGATCCGCGGCCGCCATTCACGTACTGGGCCCCTAGAAACTCGACAATCCGAAATCATCCGCGTCAGCCGGGTATCTGGATCGCAGAGTCCCCGGATGGCTCGCGCAAATATTACTACGGCGACCAGTGCCGTGCGTCGAAATTTCAACGCTTCGTCGGTCAAAGCGTCGACGCGCTTCCGGAAAAGCCCGCCGATGCGACGTGGCGCCTGACCTGTTCGACATGCATGGCAACGTCTGACCTGGGTTGGAAGCGGATGAATGTTTCGTACGATCAGCAAACGAGAATGATCAACGACATCTCGTGCGGTTAGCGCGCCAATACAATCGTCCTAGTATTCTGGCGTTCCCGCCGTTTCCCTGTCTTTGTACGCTACAGTACGACGACCACATTTCGGTTGTTGTAATGCCCTGAATTCTGCCTCTTCTACTCAACCCCGATCCAGGGCCGCACATCGCGGGCCCGCACGAGAACGGGGACGACGTGGCGGCAACTCACCAGAAATCCGAGGCGATCCTTCGCGGCGTGCGCATGCTGCGCACCGCCCTTGGGCCGGCGATCGCGCGGTTTCTGGAAGACCCGCTTGTCGTCGAGGTGATGCTCAACCCCGACGGGCGGCTCTGGATCGACCGGCTTTCCGAGGGCCTGGCCGACACGGGTGAGCGGCTGTCGCCTGCCGATGGCGAACGCATCGTTCGTCTCGTCGCGCACCATGTCGGCGCCGAGGTTCATCCCCGCGCCCCGCGAGTTTCGGCCGAACTGCCGGAAACGGGGGAGCGGTTCGAGGGCCTGCTGCCGCCGGTCGTTGCCGCGCCGGCCTTCGCGATCCGGAAGCCCGCCGTGGCCGTCTTCACCCTCGACGACTATGTCGCGGCCGGCATCATGCCCGCCGGTCAGGCTGAAGCGCTGCGCGTCGCCGTCGCCGAGCGGCGCAACATCCTCGTCGCCGGCGGGACATCCACCGGCAAGACTACGCTCACCAACGCGCTGCTCGCCGAGGTGTCGAAGACCTCCGACCGTGTGGTGCTGATCGAGGACACTCGCGAACTGCAATGCGCAGCGCCGAACCTCGTCGCCATGCGCACCAAGGACGGCGTTGCCTCGCTGTCTGATCTCGTGCGGTCCTCGCTGCGCCTGCGCCCCGATCGCATTCCGATCGGCGAGGTGCGCGGCGCCGAGGCGCTCGACCTCCTGAAGGCATGGGGCACGGGGCATCCCGGCGGCATCGGCACCATCCACGCCGGCACAGCCATCGGCGCGCTGCGGCGCCTCGAGCAGCTCATCCAGGAAGCCGTCGTCACCGTTCCGCGCGCCCTGATCGCCGAGACCATCGATCTGGTGGCCGTGCTCTCGGGCCGCGGCACCTCGCGCCGTCTCGCCGAGCTCGCCCGTGTCGAAGGGCTCGGCGCCGACGGCGACTACCGCGTCATCCCCGCCAGCCAGCACCCCGCAGGAGATCCGTCATTATCCAGCATGCCATGCGCATCCGCCGCCATATCGTGACGGCGGCTTCCGTCACCTTCCTCAGCCTGGCGCTCGCACCTGCCGCCCACGCCTCCGGGTCGTCCATGCCGTGGGAGCAACCGCTGCAGCAAATCCTGCAATCTATCGAAGGGCCAGTCGCCAAGATCATCGCGGTGATCATCATCATCGTCACCGGTCTGACGCTGGCCTTCGGGGACACGAGCGGCGGCTTCCGACGCCTCATCCAGATCGTCTTCGGCCTGTCGATCGCCTTCGCCGCGTCGAGCTTCTTCCTGTCATTCTTCTCTTTCGGCGGCGGGGCGCTGGTCTGATGGCGACGTCGGCCGACACCGCAACCGAAGTTCCGGGCTTCTCGGTGCCAGTCCATCGCGCGCTCACCGAGCACATCCTGCTCGGCGGCGCGCCACGGTCGATCGCTATCCTGAACGGGACGCTGGCGGCGGCGCTCGGTCTCGGCCTGCGCCTCTGGCTGGTCGGGCTGGGACTGTGGGCCGTCGGGCACTTCGCAGCCGTCTGGGCCGCCAAGCGCGATCCGCAATTCGTCGACGTCGTGCGTCGGCATCTGCGCATCCCCGGCCACCTGTCAGTCTGAGGGCGCGGCCATGATGAACCTCGCCGAATATCGCAACCGCAACACCCGGCTCGCCGACTTCCTGCCCTGGGTCGCGTTGGTCGACGAAGGTGTCGTCCTTAACAAGGATGGCAGCCTGCAGCGTACCGCACGGTTTCGCGGGCCGGATCTCGACAGCGCCGTGCCGGCTGAACTGATCGCGGTCGCCGGACGCCTCAACAACGCCTTTCGGCGTCTCGGCTCCGGCTGGGCGATCTTCGTCGAGGCGCAGCGGCACGGCGCCGCGACCTACCCCACCAGCATGTTCGCCGACAGCGCCTCGGCGCTCGTCGACGCTGAACGCAAGGCCGATTTCGAGGAAGCCGGCGCGCATTTCGAGTCCAGCTACTTCCTCACCTTCCTCTACCTGCCACCAGCCGAGGACGCGGCGCGAGCAGAAACCTGGCTCTATGAGGGTCTCGATCACACGGGAGTCGACGCCCACGAGATCCTGCGCGGCTTCGTCGATCGCACCGATCGCATCCTCCAGCTCATCGAGGCCTTCATGCCGGAATGCGCCTGGCTCGATGACGCGGAGACGCTCACCTACCTTCACTCAACAGTTTCGACGAAACGCCATCGCGTCCGCGTGCCCGAAACGCCGGTGTATCTCGATGCGCTACTCGCCGATCAGCCACTCACCGGCGGCCTCGAGCCGCGTCTCGACGACACGCATCTGCGCATCCTCACCATCGTCGGTTTCCCGACGGCGACCACGCCGGGCATTCTCGACGAGCTGAATCGGCTCGCCTTCCCCTATCGCTGGTCGACGCGGGCCATTCTGCTCGACAAGGCCGACGCCACCAAGCTGCTGACGAAAATTAGGCGCCAGTGGTTCGCCAAGCGCAAGTCGATCGCCGCCATCCTCAAGGAGGTGATGACCAACGAGGCCTCGGTGTTGCTCGACACCGACGCGGCCAACAAGGCGGCCGACGCCGACATGGCGCTGCAGGAGCTCGGCGCAGATTACGCCGGTCAGGCCTATGTCACGGCCACGATCACCGTATGGGATGACGATCCGCGCATCGCCGCGGAGAAGCTGCGTCTGGTCGAGAAGGTCATTCAGGGCCGTGACTTCACCGCCATGCCCGAGACGATCAATGCGGTCGACGCCTGGCTCGGGTCTCTGCCGGGCCATGTCTACGCCAATGTGCGTCAGCCACCCATCAGCACACTCAATCTCGCCCACATGATCCCGCTGTCGGCGGTATGGGCGGGACCGGAACGGGACGAGCATCTGGCAGGGCCCCCACTGCTCTTCGGCAAGACCGAAGGCTCGACCCCGTTCCGGCTTTCCATCCATGTCGGCGATGTCGGCCACACGCTGGTCGTCGGGCCTACGGGCGCTGGCAAGTCCGTGCTGTTGGCGCTGATGGCGCTGCAGTTCCGTCGTTACGAGCGCTCTCAGGTCTTCGCATTCGATTTCGGCGGCTCGATCCGGGCAGCGGCGCTCGCTATGCGGGGCGACTGGCACGATCTTGGCGGCGGGCTGACCGAAGGCGCCGACGACAGCGTGTCACTCCAGCCGCTGGCGCGGATCGACGATGTCGCCGAACGTGCCTGGGCGGCCGACTGGCTGACCGCGATCCTTGGACGCGAAAGCGTCGCCATCACGCCGGAGGTGAAGGAGCATCTCTGGTCGGCGCTGTCCTCGCTTGCCTCAGCGCCAGTTGGCGAACGCACCCTGACGGGCTTGTCGGTCCTGCTCCAGTCGAACGACCTCAAGCAGGCGCTACGGCCGTTCTGCGTCGGCGGCCCCTATGGTCGGCTGCTCGACGCTGAGGCCGAACATCTGGGACAAGCCTCGGTGCAGGCGTTCGAGACCGAAGGGCTGATCGGCACCGGCGCCGCCGCGGCTGTCCTGGCCTACCTCTTCCACCGTATCGAAGATCGTTTGGATGGTCGGCCCACGTTGTTGATCGTCGATGAGGGCTGGCTTGCCCTCGACGATGAGGGTTTCGCCGGCCAGCTTCGCGAGTGGCTGAAGACGTTGCGCAAGAAGAACGCCAGCGTCATTTTCGCGACCCAATCGCTTTCCGACATCGACGGCTCGGCGATCGCGCCGGCAATCATCGAGAGCTGCCAGACCCGCATCCTGTTGCCGAACGAGCGCGCCATCGAGCCGCAGATCACCGCGATCTATCGCCGCTTCGGGCTTAACGACCGCCAGATCGAGATCCTCGCTCGGGCGATTCCGAAGCGTGACTATTACTGTCAGTCGCGGCGCGGCAACCGGCTGTTCGAGCTCGGCCTATCGGACGTGGCGCTGACCCTGTGCGCCGCCTCGTCGAAGCAGCATCAGGCGCTCATCGCCGAAGTCCACGCCCGCAGCGGCACCGACGGCTTTCTCGCCGAGTGGCTTGCCGAAAACCGGCTCGCTTGGGCTGCCGACCTCATTCCCGATCTCACCAATGTCATCCCCCCAGCAGATTCGGAGATAAACCTATGACTTGTTCCACCCATACGCGCTCGCGTGCGATGCGCGTCGCTGCCCTTCTGTTCGCCGCGCCCATCGCGCTCTCGCCGATCCTGACCACACCGACCGCGGCGCAATGGATCGTCTACGACCCCACCAACTACGTTCAGAACGTGCTGTCGGCCGCCCGGGCGCTCGAGCAGATCAGCAACCAGATCACCTCGCTGCAGAACGAGGCGACGATGCTGATCAACCAGGCCCGCAATCTCGCGAGCCTTCCCTACTCGTCGCTCCAGCAGCTTCAGCAGTCGGTTCAGCGCACCCAACAACTCCTTAGGCAGGCACAGCGTATCGCCTACGACGTCCAGAACATCGATCAGGCGTTCCAAAGCACCTACGGCAACGCCTCGATGTCGGCCTCCGATCAGCAGCTCGTCGCCCAAGCGCGAGAGCGCTGGCAGAACACGGTCGGGGGCCTCCAAGACGCGATGCGAGTCCAAGCGGGCGTCGTCGGCAACATCGACACCAACCGGAGCCAGATGTCCGCCCTCGTCAGCGAGAGCCAGGGCGCAACCGGTGCGTTGCAGGCGACCCAAGCCGGCAACCAGCTTCTCGCGCTTCAGGCCCAGCAGCTCGCTGACCTCACCGCCGTCGTCGCCGCCAACGGTCGGGCGCAGGCACTGTCAGAGGCAGAGCACGCAGCTGCCGCCGAACAGGGGCGCGAGCAGCGCCGCCGCTTCCTCACACCCGGCTCCGGCTACCAGGCAGGCAACGCCCGCATGTTCCCGAGCAGCGACAACTGAGGACGCGGCAATGGACGGCAAGGTGCTCGCGCGCATCGGCGCCATCGTCTTCGTCGCGGTCGCCATTACTGCGGCCGCGATCGAGATGAACCGGAAGGAGGGTCCGGCCGAGAACTGGTCCTCCGGCCAGCCTACCGTAGCCCCGTCCGATCCACTTCGCGACGAACTGCTGCGCTGCCAGGCACTTGGCGAGGCCGGACCCCACGATCCTGACTGCCGTCGCGCGTGGGCGGAGAACCGCCAACGCTTTCTCGCGCCCGGTGCACGGCCAGCCGAACGACTGCCCGACGCGCCTCAGCCGCCGCGGATTTCCTCGCCCTCACAGCCCGCTGAGGAACAATAGGACCATGGGCAACACCGGCGTCATCGATCATTTCCTCGAGGTCTTTACCCGCTACATTGACGGCGGCTTTGGCCTGCTGGGGGGTGAAGTCGCCTTCATCGCCACCACGCTGATCGTGATCGACGTGACACTGGCTGCGCTGTTCTGGTCGTGGGGCGCCGACGACGACATCATGGCGCGTCTGGTCAAGAAGACGCTGTTCGTCGGTGTGTTCGCCTACATCATCGGCAACTGGAACAACCTTGCTCGCATCGTCTTCGAGAGCTTCGCCGGCCTCGGCCTGAAGGCATCCGGCACGGGCTTCACGACGGCGGATCTCCTGCGTCCTGGGAAGGTCGCGCAGACCGGCCTCGATGCGGGCCGGCCGTTGCTCGATTCCATCTCCAGCCTGATGGGCTACTGGTCCTTCTTCGAGAACTTCATCCAGATCGCCTGCATGTTCCTGGCCTGGGCACTGGTGCTGCTCGCCTTCTTCATCCTCGCCATCCAGCTCTTCGTCACGCTGATCGAATTCAAGCTGACGACGCTCGCCGGCTTCGTCCTCATCCCCTTCGGACTGTTCGGCAAATCCGCCTTCATGGCCGAGCGCGTGCTCGGCAACGTCATCTCCTCAGGCATCAAGGTTCTGGTCCTCGCCGTCATCATCGGCATCGGCTCGACGCTCTTCTCCGAATTCACCTCTGGCTTCGGTGGCCAGAATCCCTCGATCGACGAGGCGATGGCGATCGTGCTCGCCGCGCTATCGCTCCTCGGCCTCGGCATTTTTGGCCCTGGCATCGCCAGCGGCATCGTTTCTGGCGGCCCGCAGCTCAGTGCTGGTGCGGCGGTTGGTACGGGTCTCGCAGCAGGCGGCATGGTCGCCGCCGGTGCCGGCGCGGTCGGCGCGGTTGCATCCGGCGGTGCGGCGCTTGCCGGAGGCGCTGCCGCCGCGGCTCGGGCTGGCGCCGCGATAGCGGGCGGAGCGTCCACAGCTTACAGCATCGGAGCAGCCGGCCAGTCCGGCGCCGCTGGTATCGCGTCAGGTCTCGGCGGTGTTGCCCGCGCCGGCGGCAGCGCAGCTGTCTCACCGCTTCGCCGTGCAGCGTCACGCGCCACCGAGAGCGTGCGCGCGAGCTTCAATGCCGGCAGCAAGGCGGTGTTGGAATCCACCGGCGGCTCCTCGTCGATGGGCACGCTCAGCAGTGACGCTGCAGGAGATGGCGGCTCGGTCGCCGCTGCTGCTGGCGGCCCACCCGAATGGGCGCAGCGCATGCGCCGCTCCCAACGCATGACCCATGCCGTCCAGGCGACGGCGCATGCCATCCGCTCTGGTGACGCCCATGGCGGCGGCTCTTCCGTCAACCTGTCCGAAGGCGATCGCTGATGTTCAAACGTCCTTCTACCCATTACGGCAAAGCGCCCGAACCCGAGACTCCTTATCAGCGCGCCGCGCAGGTGTGGGATGAGCGAATAGGATCGGCCCGCGTCCAGGCTCGTAACTGGCGCCTCATGGCTTTCGGCTCGCTGATCCTGTCCGCGGGCTTCGCGACCGCGCTTGTCTGGCAATCGGCACGCGGCACGGTCGTGCCCTGGGTCGTGCAGGTCGACCAGCTCGGTCAGGCGCAGGCCGTGGCGCCTGCTGATGCTGCCTATCAACCGACAGATCCGCAGATCGCCTTCCACTTGGCGCGTTTCATCGAGCAAGTCCGCTCGATCCCGTCTGACGCCATCATCGTTCGGCAGAACTGGCTGCGCGCCTACGACTTCACCACCGACCGGGGTGCGGCGGCTCTCAACGATTATGCCCGCGCCAACGACCCCTTCACGAAGGTCGGCCGCCAACAGGTCGCCGTCGAAGTATCCAGCGTCATCCGCGCGTCCCCGAACAGCTTCCGCGTCGCCTGGACGGAGCGCCGTTACGAGAACGGTCAACTTGCCACGACCGAGCGATGGACGGCCATCCTCACCATCGTGGTGCAGACGCCGCGCAATTCTGAGCGCCTGAGGGCGAATCCCCTCGGCATCTACGTAAACGCCATCAGCTGGTCCCGGGAGATGAGCCAATGAAGGGACAGATTTCCCGCAGGGTCGGGAAGCCGCTTTTCCCTAAATCCGCGTTTGCGGCAATCCTGCTTTCCGCCACGACACTTGCCGGCTGCGCCACGGCGCCAAAGCCGCCGCAAATCAGCTACGACGCCGATGTCCCGCCGTTGCCGCCCGTTCCTGCCGCCGTCACCGACGAGCGACCCCGTCCGCTCCACATTCCTCCGGCGTGGACGCCGGCGAGAGGTGGAACCGCGGCTACCACGCCGACAGGCCGTGTGCAGAATGCCAATGCGGCTGCGCGGGTCGAGCCGCGCCGCGAGGGATACTACAATTCGATCCAGATCTATCCCTGGAGCGAAGGCGCCCTCTACCAAGTCTATGCCGCGCCCGGGCAGATCACCAATATTGCGCTTGAGCCCGGCGAGAGCCTGACCGGTGCGGGCCCGATCGCCGCCGGCGACACCGCGCGCTGGATAATTGGCGATACCGAGAGCGGTAGCGGCGTGACCCGGCGCGTGCATGTGCTGGTGAAGCCGACCCGGCCGGACCTCTCCACCAACCTCGTCATCACCACCGACCGGCGCATCTATATGATCGAGCTGCGCTCGGGCGAGCGGCCTTATATGCCGGCTGTCGCCTGGGCCTACCCGCAGCCGCCGGCGTCGCAGCGGCAGACCGTTCCGGCAACACCAGCCATCCCGGCGCTGGCCGCACGCAACTACCGCTATGGCCTGACCGGCGACAGGCCACCCTGGCGGCCGGTCTCCGTCTATGATGATGGCCGGCATGTCTATGTCGAGTTCCCACGCGGCATCGTGCAGGGCGAGATGCCCCCGCTCTTCGTCATCGGCGCAGACGGCGAGGCACAGATCGCCAACAGCCGCATCTACCAGAACATCCTGATCGTCGACCGGCTCTTCGGCGCCGCCGAACTGCGTCTTGGCAGCGGAGACCGCCAGCAGACCGTCCGGATCGTCCGCACCGATGGAAGGCCCTCGTCATGAGCGAGAATGAAGCACAGGCAGAGGGCGACCTCCCGCTGACGGGATCGCCAGCGACCTCAGCGGCATCGATGCGGCTCCGCTCAGAGCCGCCCCGCGTCACACGGCTTTCGCGCCGGGTATTGGCTGGTGTGGCTCTGGTTGGCTCCATCGGCCTCGGCGGTGCGCTGATCTACGCGCTCCAGACGCGTGACGCCGGCAAGAGTAGTGAAGAGCTCTATTCGACGGAGAACCGGCCGACTGCAGATGGACTTTCGGGACTCCCCCGCGACTACACCGGTCCCGTCCTTGGTCCGCCCCTGCCGGGCGATCTCGGACGTCCGATCCTTGATGCGCAGAATCGTGGCCAACCTGTCACCCCTCCGCCGGCCGCGACGCAGGCGGTGGATCCAGAGGAACAGCGCAGGCTGGCGGAGGAGGAAGCGGCCCGGACCTCACGCGTGTTCTTCCAGACAGAGACGAGAACAGCGGCCGCGCCGGGAGCACCTGGCGGCAGCGCACCCATGCTCTCTGGGCTGCCCGGTCTCGGACTGCCGGGGCAATCTGCGCCGACCTCACAGGATCGCCAAGTCGCCTTCCTCAACGCAGGCGTCGATCGCCGGACGGTCGCCCCCGATCGCGTGATGGCGCCCGCGTCTCCTTACGTGCTTCAAGCGGGCGCAGTGATTCCGGCCGCAATGATCACCGGCATCCGCTCCGATCTGCCCGGCCAGATCACGGCGCAGGTTACTGAGAGCATCTACGACAGCCCGACCGGCCGCCTGCTGCTCATCCCGCAGGGCACCCGCATCATCGGCGAGTACAGCAACGATGTCGGCTTTGGACAGCGCCGCATCCTGCTGGTCTGGAACCGGCTGATCTTCCCGAACGGCCGCTCCATCGTGCTGGAGCGTCAGCCCGGCGCCGACGCTCAAGGCTATGCCGGTCTTGAGGACGGCGTGGATTATCACTGGTGGGACCTCGCCAAAGCGGCAGGTCTCTCGACCCTGCTGAGCATCGGCGCCGAACTCGCCACCAACGATGAGGACCGGCTCATTCAGGCTATTCGCAATGGTGGCCAGGACACCATCAACGATGCGGGACAGCAGATCGTGCGCCGCCAGCTCAACGTCGCGCCGACGCTGACAATTCGGCCCGGCTTTCCGGTGCGCGTGATCGTCACGCGAGACCTGGTCCTCGAACCATATGGAGGGTGATTATGACCAAGCTGAAACTCGGCCGAATTTCAGACGCAAAGCCAGTAAAGGTGACGATCGAATTGCCGGCGGCGCTTCATAGCGACCTGATGGAGTACGCCGAAGTCCTGGCTCGCGAGACCAGGCAGGAAATCAGCGACCCGCTGGAGCTGATCGCGCCAATGCTCGCGCGATTCATGAACACTGATCGCGGGTTTGCGAAGGCGCGGCGGTCGCAGAGTAAGCCCCAGTCGAATTCACCCGGCCTTTAGGCCAGACATCTGCTAGCCAGGCCTGATCCGTTTCGTACAGCAGCGCCGCGCCCGCAATTGGTGCTCGCGAGCAGTTGGGCCGTCTGGAGGAAGCGCAGGAAGGCTGGATTATCATTCGCGGACGACCAGACCACGCTGAACGGCACGATATCTGCTCGGGCAGTCAGCGGCCGTAGCACCAGCTCTGGAACTTTGACGGCTGTCCACGCCGCCGAGACCAGGGTGATACCCTGCCCGAGGCTGACGAGGTTCATGAGCGTGTCCTGCAACGCTGCCTTCTCCTCGACGTCAGGATAGGTGCTGTAGTCGGCGGATCGACGAACGATGTAGTCATGCACCTCGGGACCCGGTTCTCCACGGCTCACGATGAAGTGCTCCGCCTTGAGGTCCGGCCAGTCGAGCTTGGGTCTGGCGGCTAGCGGATGGGATTCGGGCAGCGCGACATAGACCCGCTCGCGCCATAGCTCTCGCGTCTCACATCCCGGGACAGGTTCAGCGCCGGTAATAATGGCCGCATCCAATCGCCGGGCTCGGACCGCCGCGAGGTGTTCGCGCCGGCCGCCGTCGCGAACGTCGATCGTGACCCGCGGATGCCTCTCTGCATAGGTTTCGACGAGCTGGCGAAGGAAACCGCCCGCCAGCGAAGTCAGGATGCCGATCCTCACCACGCCGGATTCAGCTCTGCGGATACCGCGCGCAGAGCGCCTCGCAGACTCGAGCAGCTCGAGCGCCGGTGAGACGTCGGCCAGGAACTGTCGTCCCGCCGGCGTCAGCCGCACGCCACTGCGGGCCCGCTCGAACAGCGATATGCCGAGATGATCTTCGAGTTGTTTCAGGGCACGACCGACATTCGACTGATCGACCTGACACATTTCGGCAGTGCGCCGGAAACTCCCCACCTGAGCGGCAACCGAGAGGTAGTGGAGCTGCCGTAGAGCGTGCCTCATCGAAGGTCACCGGCGTCTGGATAGCTTCCCATTCTCGCTCGCCTGCTGGCTCGCCACGAATGGCGGGCACCATCAATTGGTGGAACTGAACGAAGCAGACCTTTGAGAAGCTTGCCTCCGGTCGATGTACCAAGAGAGCGAGAGATTGGGCGGTCGAACAGCGTTAGCCTCGGGTCCAATTTTAGGCGCGGAACACCGCGGTCGTCGCTCGTATCGTTCACGCTACAGAGGCACGCGGCGCGTGGAAAGCTGCCCCTCGCAGCAACGTACATCGCATGGCCCAACACTATCCTGCCCTCAAACCAACCTATCTGACGCGAACCACCAGAAGACCCGGCCTTATGAATGCGCACCCTCAGCACGCATTAAGTGAGTCATCGCTACAGCTCACAGCGCGCAGCCCACGACAAGCCATGAGCCACGGCGACCACACTGTATGTGTGAATATATACAGCATGACTCCGGACTGCATGTCAATGCGGTGAAGCTGTCAACTGCTGGCGCTGGCCACATCAGGCCAGCGCCGCCAATTGCCGACGGTCCGCCCTACAAACTGCAAAACATTCAGGAAAGTATCCATCAGCGTCCCAACCTTTCCATAGCCGCCAGCCTTAGACCCAACCCAATCAGGACCACGCCGCTCACGCGTTCCAGCCAGATCACGGTTTCCGGTGCGCGCGCAACAAGGCTGCCGACGCGAGCGGCAGCGATGGCTATTCCGCTCTCGACGATCAGTGCTGTAGACTTCATGAGCAGACCAAGTAGGAACAACTGAAGCCCTACCGGCCCCTCGGCCGGATCGATGAACTGCGGCAGAAAAGCGAGGAGGAAGATCATGCCCTTTGGATTAGTAAGGCTTGCAATCACTCCATCTCGCAGAGCCCACAAGGCGGTCGCCGGGCGCCTGCCCGGGGCGTTCATCGACACGCCACTGGCGTTCCTGATCAGGTGGACCCCTCGCCAGAGCAGATAGGCGGCACCGACGTAGCGGATTGCGTCGAGTGCCAGCGGTGACGATTGGATCACCGCCGCGGCACCAAGAGCAAGAAGGGGAAGCTGAACGACACCGGCAAGCGCGAATCCGAGCGCAGTGAGGCACGCCGCTTTCCGGCCCTGGCTTATCCCCCTCGTGACAAGAAGAGCCATGTCCGGGCCGGGCGTGACACTGAGGACGACCACCGCTCCGATGAATGCAACGATTGTTGAAGACTCAGGCACTGCCGCTCCAAATTACCTCAAAGCCCGTTCCGCTCCCCTGGCGACCGCAGGAGCTTACGGCCCCTGCGGCTCATCTAGTTTCATGCCAGCTCAGCCACTATTCGCCCAACTTCGGCGACGACGGCATTTCGCTGGTCAGCGGATATGGTGGGAATCTCGCAGTAGGTAGCCACAACGATTGCACCCTGGTCCGGTGTCCAGGCGACTGCAATATCGTTGTTGTTGCCGTGCTTGTTTCCGTTGCCGCCGGTCTTGTCCGCAATCATCCATGTTTCCGGCATGCCTGCACGCAGCCGGGAGTCGCCGGTCTTGTTCATGATCATCCACCCGGCCAGTTGCGCTCGCGATGCCCGGGACAAGACGTTACCGAAGATCAGTTTGCGGAGGGTCTCCATCATCGCTCCAGGTGTCGTCGTGTCACGTAAATCGTCTGGGCCGTCGTGCTCATTCAATTCAGGCTCGAAACGATCAAGGCGCGTTAATTCGTCGCCGAAGGAACGGACAAATTCTGTCAGGGCTGGAGGCCCCCCGAAGCTCTCAAGCAGAAGGTTCGCTGCCGTGTTGTCGCTCTGCGTCAAGGTCGCCATGCAGAGTTCCGCGACCGACATTCCGTCACCGCCGACGCGCGTCTCCGTGACGGGTGAGAAGAAGACGAGGGCGTCCGTCGAAAACACGATCCTCCTGTCCAGCTGTTCAACGCCTTTATCGACGCGCGTGAGGACCATTGCCGACGCAAGTGCCTTGAACGTGCTGCACATCAGAAATCGCTCGTCTGCCCGATGTCCCACACGCGCTCCGGTCGATAGATTGAGCGCGGCGACACCAACGCGGCCGCCATGGCGGCCTTCCAGCTTTGCAAGCTTGGCCTCGATCGCCTGCTGCGAATCTGCTTTGGCAATAGTTGTAACGGAGGCAAGCGCTGGTATGGCGAACACCGCTCCTGCGAGCGCGTTCCGGCGCGAAATCACGGTCGTCATTATCATCTTTTTCCTTTCTAGTTGTAGCTCTTCGGGTCGCCGTCACAGGCCGAGACCACATCGGTGGGCAAGGGAGGCGATCGGAGGTTTCGGCCAAGGGGCGAGATTTACGGGTAAGCCATGCCAGTCAGAATGCAGATCATTCGGCGGCGACTGCCGTATCCAAGACTTCCATGATCGTGAAAGCCGCCCTCACGCGCGCCTCGATGGGGTAGTTTTTGTTTGCGAGAAGGACGATGCCGAGTTTCTTCGCAGGCACGAAAGCGATGTAGCCACCGAAGCCGTTTGTGGATCCGGTTTTGTTGATCAACACCTGCTGCCGCGGGTCGAGCGGCGGTTTGAATGCAGTGACTGCATTGGGCTCCATTGACATCTTCAACGAATTGCCAGCGAGCAGGTCATCCAGGTTGGCGGGATAATCATACTCTTCCCAAATCAGGCCCTGCGTGGTGTTGCCGGCCTTGAAGTATCCTCTCCGCGTCTCATCGACTGCCGCCTGAATATCGGCGGGAACATCGACCATATGCATCTGGACCCGCAGAAAATGAGCAAGATCCGAGGCGGTCGTCTTCACACCGTAGGCCTCCGCCGCAAGCACTCCCGGCGACACGCGCGTCGGCTGGTCCTTTCGTGTGTAGCCCTGGGCATAGTTTACTTCCTCTCCCGGGGGGACAGTGAGAAACGTCTTCTTCAGACCCAGCCTTGGGAAGATCTCAGAGTGCATGACATCGATGTACGGCCTGTCCATGCTCCGCGCGGCAATAGCCCCGAGAAGGCCGATGCTCGGATTGGCGTAGGTGCGGTAGGCACCCTGCTGGTACGTGGGCCTCCAATCCTTGAAATATTGCATCATCTCCGCGTCATTCGTAACGTCGTCCGGGAACTGCTGTGGCATGCCCCCCGGCGTGTGTGTCCCAAGGTGCAAGAGTGCCACCTCCCCTAGCGGACTGCCCTCGAGCTCCGGCACATGGACGGAAACCTGGTCCGATAAGTTGAGCTCGCCCTTCTCCGCAGCGTACGTCGCCAGCGTCACGGTAAAGGTCTTGCTGATCGAGCCAACTTCGAACAGGGTCTCGTCATCGACAGGTTTCTGCGTCTGCTTCGACGCCACCCCATAGTTAAAAACCTCTGTGCCATCATCAGTCACAACGGCCACCGCCACACCTGGAATGCCATGCTCCTCAATCAGCGGCAGGATTACGCGATCGACATTTTCCTTGATGTTGCCGTTTCCATTGGCGGCGACGCCAGGCAACGGCATGAGGCAAGCCATGGCGATCCCCACGTTCAATAGATGGCGCAACTTCATATATCTGTCCTTTCTCCGAGGCTTCGTTCCGTGCCTCGGGGTGTGGGGATTAGCCCGCACCCATGCCTGTTCTCAAACGATCTTATCTGGCACGAGCCATGAGAAAGATTTGGGCTCATGGATTCGCACCCTCAGCAGAGATGGAACGAATTATCTCTCAAAGTGCCCCCGCGGCCTGTTACTTGATGTGTCATGCTGTACTTCATAACATATACAGCATGACTCTGTGTTTCATGTCAATCCAGTGGAGTTGCTTGGCACTCGCCGTCGATTCAGGCGCATGGATGCGGCCGACCGACATAAGGCGAACCTTGCTCGTCATTTGCCCAGACGCGCCTTTAGGAACGGGCCCGTTACCGACTGCTTGTCATTGATAATCTGCTCCGGCGTGCCCTGCGCGACCACCTGTCCGCCATCGCGGCCGGCGCCCGGACCCATGTCGATGATCCAGTCGGCCCGTGCGATCACGTCGAGATTGTGCTCGATCGCGATGACGCTCGAGCCGTTATCGACCAGCCGATCCATGAGGGCGATCAACCTCGCGACGTCGGACATGTGAAGGCCGGTCGTCGGTTCGTCGAGGACATAGGTCTGGCCGCTATTCTGGAGTTCGGTCGCCAGCTTGATGCGCTGGCGCTCGCCACCCGACAGCGTGCTGAGCGGCTGGCCGAGGGCGAGGTAGCCGAGACCGACCTCGACAACGCATCCGAGCGGGCCGCTGACAGGCGGCTGATCGGCGAAAAAGGCGGCCGCGTCCTCAGCTGTCAGCTTCAGCACCTCATCGATCGCCTTGCCGCGGTAGGTCATCGCCAGCACGTCGTCGCGAAACCGCCGGCCGTGACAGGCTTCGCAGATGTTGGTGATTGAATCCATGAAGGCCAGGTCGAGCGTCACCTCGCCGAGGCCGCGGCAGGCCGGACAGGCGCCTGCCGAGTTGGCGCTGAACTGCGAGGGGCTGGTACCGTTCTCTTCGGCGAAGAGGTCGCGCACCGGGTCCAGCACCCCAGTGTAGGTCGCGATGTTCGAGCGGATCGAGCCGGTCAGCGCGCCCTGGTCGACGCAGATAATGTCCGGATGCTGGCGCATCAGCACGCCGTTGATCAGACTGCTCTTGCCCGAGCCAGCCACGCCGGTGACGACCGTCAGCACCCGGCGCGGGATATCGACATCGAACGAAGTGAGATTATGGAGCTTCGCCTTGCGGATGCGAAACGATCCTTGTGCCTCACGCACATCGGCCTTCAACTTTACGCCGGCGTGCAGGAAGCGCCCGGTTGGCGTCTTGGCTTTGGCCAGTGCCGCCACCGTCCCCTCGAACACAACCGTGCCGCCATGCGCGCCGGCACCCGGCCCCATATCGACGACGTGGTCGGCAATGGCGATTACGTCGGGATCGTGCTCAACCACGATAACCGTATTGCCCTTGTCGCGCAGCCCGACAATCAGGTTGTTGAGCTGATGCACGTCGCGCGGGTGGAGGCCGATGCTCGGCTCGTCGAGGATATAGGTCATGTCGGAGAGGCTACTGCCGAGATGGCGGACGATCTTCAACCGCTGCGACTCGCCGCCCGACAAAGTCGGCGTCTGTCGGTCGAGGCTGAGATAGGAGAGCCCTATCGCCGCTAGGCTTTCGAGATGCGCAACGATCGCTGCGACGATTGTCACCGCCCGCGGATCCTCGACCGCGCGAACCACTGGAATGAGATCGGAAACGGACAGAGCGGCGAGTTCGCCGATATGACAGCCGTCGATCTTGCAGGCGAGGATCTTTGCGTTCAGCCGATAGCCATTGCAGGTCGGGCAGCGGCCGCGGGTGATGACGTCGGCCACCGCTTCGCGCTCCTGGGGCTTCATCTGCTCGGGCGATTTCTTCAAGTAGGAGCGGGTAAACCGCTCGACGACGCCTTCATATTTCGAGCTCTTGTACCACTCGGCGGGCGCATCCTTCAGCGTCATCGGCGTCTGGTGCATCAAGAGCCGCCATTCGGCCTTGGTGTAGCGCTCCAGCGGCTTGTCGTTGTCGAACAGGCCCGAGTGGACATAGCGCTTCCATCGATAGCCGCCGACCTTGAAGCCGGGGAAGGTTAGCGCACCCTCGTTGAGCGACTTGGAGCGATCGACGAGCTTTTCCTCGTCGACGGCGACCACCGTCCCGAGGCCGAGACAGGTCGGGCACATCCCCTCGGGATGATTGAACGAGAACACCGAGGATTCACCGACAAATGGCGAGCCGACACGCGAGAACAACAGCCGCAGCAGCGCGTAGATGTCAGTCGCGGTCCCGACGGTAGAGCGCGCGTTGCCGCCGATCCGCTTCTGATCGACGATAATCGCCGGAGAGAGGTTTTCCAGCGCATCGGCGTCCGGCTGGCCGTAATGCGGCAGCCGGTTGCGCACGAACGCCGGGAATGTCTCGTTGAGCTGGCGCTGGGATTCCGCGGCGACTGTATCGAAAACGAGCGACGACTTGCCCGACCCCGAAACGCCGGTGAAGACGGTGATCAGCCTCTTTGGAATCTCGACGCTGACATTCTTCAGATTGTTCTCGCGTGCCCGCACCACGCGCATAACATCGCCGCGGGGCCGTCGAAACCTGGTCACCAGATGTGCCTCGCAGGGAGATCAAGCGTGACGATCGTCACCGCTTCGCCCGTTTCCATTGGCGGCGACGCCGGGGAACGGCATGAGGCAAGCCCCACGTTCAATAGATGGCGCAACTTCATATATCTGTCCTTTCTCGAGGCTTCATTGCGTGCCTCGGGGTGTGGGGATTGGCTCGCACCATGGCACTCGCCATCGATTCAGGCGCATGGATGCGCGCTCGTTAGAGCCGCCAATCCCGCACCCTATGCCGCAGCGCCTACTCGTAAGCCGCTGCAATGGCCCGGGCTGCTGCTGCAATTGTGGCAGCACGCTCATCTTTGCCAGCTCGAGACTCGGCAACAAATGCGGCTACCGCGACGCGGCCGCCATCGGGGGCAGTCAGAATGCCGACGTCGTTGGTCACGCCATTGACACCGTTTCGGGTCTGGCTCGTGCCTGTCTTGTGCCCGATCGTCCAGCCGGAAGGCGCGCCGGCACGCAGACGATCGGGAAACGTAACAGTCCCGTTCATGACCTCCAGGAGATGAGCGGTCGAGGATGCAGACAGGAGTTGACCCGTCGCCAACCTGTGCAGGAAACCAACCATGTCGCGGGGAGTGGCGGTGTCGCGCGGATCCTTGAGGTAGGCTTCAAAAGCGGTCTGGCGCTTGGCGTCGGAAACCTCTTCGCGAGCCTGTTCAAGGCGTTCTGGAAACACAAATTCCGGTGTCCATGTCAGCCCGTCAGTTTCGGTTTGAAGCTCCCGCTCGGTTCGATCGATCCTGATGCCCCGGAGCCCCGCTTCGTCGAGAAATGCCTGTACCGCTTCGACGCCTCCGAGGTGCGAGATCAGCACGTCGGTAGCGGCGCTGTCACTTTCCACCACCGCGCGGCGGACGAGGTCCCCGACACTGGTTTCAAAGGCGCCCCTTTCGGCGACGATATCGGCTATGGGCTGAATGTTGACGCTGAGATCCTCACGGCGAATAGTAACGCGGTCTTCCAAGGCGATACGACGTTCGTCAGCCGCCTTCATCACGGCCGCGGCGACGATCACCTTCATCACACTCTGCAATGAGAAACGCTGCTCGCCATTCACGCAGATGGGGGGCGACGTCTCATCCTGCACGCAGATGCCGACGCGCCCGGGATGGGCGTCGGCGAGAGCCGCGAATTCAGAGTGAAGACGATCTCGATCAGCCAAGCCGCCTGCGATCAGTTGAGTTGGGGCGAGAGTTACAAGAATTGCGAACGCGGCGGTCAAGCCGACCTTTTTTGACATACTTTCACCAGTTTGGAGGATGTGGTCGGACTCTCATTTGCCACATCACGCAAACTGAGCCAAATGATAGATCCTCATCTGAACCTGCATAGCATTCAGTTCGCCCGGTTGGGCGCGGGGCCAATTCTCAAGGTTCTGACAGTTATGTTGGATGAACGGAGCGCCCGCTGCACCGAACGTCGTTCCTCTTCCGCCGCCAGCCGGGCTCGCCCGGCTGAGTAGAATGTTTGCGGCCCACTTTGTCTAAATGGGCGGAATGTTCTCGACGGCGCGCGTGCACCAGGTCTACGGCGCTCGCTTTCGCTTTGGAAACAAACTTGCGCGGCGAGCCAAGACAGATCGAGAGGTGCTACGGGGCGGTGTTGGAGGGCGATCCGGTACGAGACCCTCGCTACACGCAGCTTATTGGTAAGCTGAAGTGATGGCTCGAGCCGCTGCTGCGATAAGGGCGGCCCTCTCGCTTTCGTCAGCGCGGGACTCCGCGACGAAAACAGCGACGGCGATGCGATTGCCCCAGGGAGTCGTCAAGATCCCTACGTCGTTTGTGACGCCGTTAACGCCTTCCCGCGTTGGGCTCGTGCCTGTCCTGTGTCCAATCGTCCAATCTGAAGGAATGCCGGGACGCAAGCCGTCCGGGATGTTAACGGTGTCCTCCATGACGCCCAATAGATAGGCGGTGGAGGCTGCAGAAACGAGCGTTCCCGTTGCTAACCGCTGCAGGAAGGCTACCATCGCACGCGGTGTGGCCGTGTCGCGAGGGTCACGGAGGTACGCTTCGAAAGCAGCGTTGCGCTCCGCTTCGGACACGTGATTGCGAGCCTCTTCGAGACGCTCGGGAAATACAAACTCGGGCGTCCAAACCAGCCCGTCGATTTCTGTCTGAAGCTCCCGCTCCGTCCGATCTATGCGGATGTCCTGCAGCCCTGCCTTGTGGAGGAATGCTTGTATCGCGCTAGTACCCCCCAGACGAGCAATCAGCACATCAGCAGCGGCGTTGTCGTTGTCCACCACGGCTCGCCGGACGAGGTCCCCGATAGTCGTTTCAAATGCGCCCTTTTCCACAACGATATCGGCAATCGGCTGAATATTGACGCTCAGATCCTCGCGCCGGATGGTGATGCGATCGTCCAGCGCCATGCGCTGTTCGTCGACAGCTTGCATGACGGCCGCGGCGATGACGATTTTCACGGCGCTCCGAAGCGAGAACCGCTGCTCCCCGTTCACACAAATCGGCGGAAGCACCCTGCCTTGGGCGCAAATGCCGACTCGGGCGGGATGCGCGTTGGCGAGCGCTTGGAACTGTAAGCGAAGGCGGTCCAGATCAGCAAAACCCCCTCCGAGCAATTGAGTTGGGAGAAAAGCTACAAGTATGGCGAGTGCAGCGGCCAGGCAGGTCTCTTTTTGCATCGTTTCTCACCGAACGACGGAAATTGCCCGACACGATTATTGCCATATGGAGAAAGCTGAACCAAATGATGAGCTATCAGGCTTACCTGAACAGGATTCAGCTTTTATGGACTGGCGTCGTCTCGACCTCAATCTTCTGAAGGTACTGGCGATCATGCTGGAGGAGCGAAGCGTTGCCCGCTGCGCCGACCGGCTCTTTATTTCTCCATCCGCCGTCAGCCACGCCCTTGGGCGACTTCGAAAGGTGTTTTCCGATCCGCTCTTTGTTCGAACGGGCAGCGGGATGGTTCCGACAGCAAGAGCACTAAGCCTGGAACGATCCCTTTCCCTTCTCGGCTCCGCATTGGATGCCGAACTCGAAACAGGCGGCGCAAGCGCATCTCTCGAGACGTTCGAGCCGGGCGCATCAGCACGGGACCTTCGAGTGGTCTCTCCCGGGGCTCTGGAGGTCTCGCTGTTGCCGGCACTCACGGCAATCTTGCGGGACCGAGCACCAGACTGGTCCCTAACGATCGAGTCGTTTGAACGGCGCAGCTATGAAGGCGACCTAGCCACTGGGCGCGTCGACTTCGTGCTTTCCGTCGGAGGCGCCACACCCGTCGGACCACTCGTCGGGGCGGACACCTTGTGGGAGGATGAGCTCGTTGTTTTGGCCGGCCCGCGCTCGCCGCTTCATAAAGCTCCCGATCGGATTACGACAGAGCTTTTCCTGGCGCAGCAACACGTCTATCCGCTACCCTGGCCAATGTCACAAAATTACCTCGATGTAGAACTCGCACGAGCAGGAAGGCATCGCAAAATCGCCCTCTCCGTGCCGAGCTATGCGGCCTTGGGCAATGTGATCGAAGCCACGGACCTCATAGCATCAATGCCCGACAGGTCGGCCAAGGCGCTGATCTGCTGCCATCCCGATCTGCGGCTCATTCGCCTTGATCCTCCCAGACGATCGCAGCTTTCATTGCTTTGGGGTGTCTCCGCCTTGCGGGAGCCGGCGATCTCGTGGGCCCGAAGCATAATACAAGACGCCGCCGCCAGGCTTGAATGATCGTGCCGACGCAGGGACTGGCCGCACTATCCTGAGCGGTCACACTTAGGCACCGCTGCCGACGCGAACCATCCCTCCTGCCCATCAACTGTCTTGTTTTGTTCCCCGAACTCGACGGCGGATATTCGACAGGTATCTTCGCAAAGGGCTGTACTGACGGTGAGCTTGCAACACCCACTCAAGCACCTCCCGATAATTGAGACCGAGATCGTCAAGGCGACTCCGGTCCCGCAGAAGGTCGTTCAACAAACGTCGCGCCTCCCGGCGTTGCTCCAACTCTGAGCGGATGGCCTGGAAGATCGTGAGAGGCTTGCAAGTTGCCTCGCGTGAAGAAGCGATTGCTGCGATCAAAGGTGGGGTCCAGTGACGTCCGTAGCGTTCCTGCAGCGCTGGCAGCTTCCAGTCGCTTCCGCTGACAATCCCCCGGCAATCCGCAGTTCCACACCTGCAACTCATGAACCAGTTTGGGCTGATCGTGTGGGTAGCATAGTCGATCGTCAGTTCCTCACCCTTGGTAATCACGCGCCGCGCAACCACGGTCGTTGCGTCCTGATGCCAGAGGTTAGGATCGCAACTGTGGTTCCCGTAGCGCACCGGGTGCGCGGGATCGATCAGGATATGTGCCCCATCGCCAACGCAGAGGCTGCTATAGGGGGGCGTCAGTGCATCCAGCGTCGCATCATCAATGATCTGACCGCCTAAACGCATCACCGGCTCGCCGGCTGGGATGTCTCGTGTCGCAAAAAGGCCAAGCCCTTCGATCTCTGAGCCACGGACGGCAGCTGCGGGGCTCAGCCAGCACGCGCTTGGAACACGAAGGATAGAATTCATAGCAATTCAGGCGCCTTCGCGCCTGTCTCCTGTTAAGGGGAAGGCGCAGCGCCAAGAAAGAGCTCAAGCTCCGACGGGGACGCCGGAGGTAAGAGCTTCGTCAATAAAGACCAGGGTCGCCGGGACTCGGCTGTTTTGAGCTAACGGTCCATTTGTCCGCTCATCGTTCAGACCAAGAATATTTAGGCGCCACTGCTCGCCTGTGCAATGTCAGCATCGGGCCGTGGCGGGGCAAGGTCGCAGAGCACACCGAAGTGGTCACTAGCCCAAACTCCATCGACGGCGGCGTCGAACGCGCGGCGGCAGTCTAGGATGCGCAGCGTGGGGCCGCCATGATGGCCACAGCGGATCATGATGTGGTCTATGCGTTGGAAAGGCCAATCCCAGTTGGTCTCCCGCATCAACGGGTTCTCGGTAGTGAAGGTCTCGCCACCCCCGGGACCATGGATGCTCTCCCAGGCACTGCGATAGCAGACGCTGAGGCCGTCAAGAGACTGCTTTCCGGCAAAGAAGCGGATGCTCGCGGCATCCGGAGCGGCATCGAGGTCGCCGGCAAGAATGACATGCATCGGGTCGCGTCGAAGCATGGCCTCCACGGCACGCGCGAGGACCACGGCCTGCAACTCGCGCTCGTGCTCGTGGTCGAGTTGCCATTGTGGAAAGTGGTTGACGAAGAGAAATCGGCCTATGGCGGGTGGCCCCTCGATCTCGGCGAGCAAGGCCGTGCAGGAAAAGCCCTCGCAGCGTTCGGTGACGCGCAGGTCGAGTTCCCTCAAAACACGCATCGGCCAACGGCTGGCGATGGAAATCCCCTGGCCGTCGGGGTCACGTTCTCGCGAGTGCGCAACCTCGTAGCCGTCGGGCAGGAAGTCCCGTGTCTGGTCGTCTCCGGCGTGCACGACTGTTTCCTGCAACGCGATCACGTCGGGTCCAAGCTCGGTAAGGCCATCGCGCAGTTTGGCGGCTCGCGCGGGCCAGTCCGCGCGTTTGCCGTAGATGTTATGGGTCAAGACC
This sequence comes from Neorhizobium descurainiae, assembly GCF_051400715.1. NCBI lineage: Bacteria > Pseudomonadati > Pseudomonadota > Alphaproteobacteria > Hyphomicrobiales > Rhizobiaceae > Neorhizobium > Neorhizobium descurainiae. The sequence continues at coordinate 106,508 of NZ_JBLFFK010000005.1, read as the reverse complement.
CGCAATTCCCGATCCTGCATCAGCATATCCGTCCTCTAATGCCGACCTTACCGTCCTCTCCGGCTGAGCAAACGCTTGGCAACGGGTGATTCCCACCTGCTGGGTACGGCCTCGACAGACGAACAGCGACATCGAAGAGCACGCGCGCGTCACTCAATCGGCAGTCCGTGCAACTTGAGGAATGAAAGCTTGTCCCAGTAGCCTCGCTGGAAAACGATGCGATCGTCGCGCACCGTGAAAAATCCACAACCGCGCAGTCCGGCGGGGTCGCGCCATTCAAGGGCGACAACATCACCGGCTTCGTGGACTGCTTCCACGATGCAGGTCATCGCGGCAGCCGCGAACTCGCGCTCGAACATTGCGCGGATTGCGTCGCGGCCTTCCACCGGAGCCTGCGTCACCTGGTGGTTCACAGCATCGGCATGGTAGAGGTCGGCCAAGCCGTCAGCGTCGCCGGCGTTGAACCTTTCGACCCAATTCTCGACAATCTTGCGCGGCGACATGTCGCTCCTTTTCTACAATGTTCGAAATGTCGGAACACCGACTCCCCGGTCGGACGAAAACTATTGGCGCAGCAGGTCTTCGATTCTGATGTCCAGCCGGTTCAGGCGCGCACGCAGTTCTGGCCATTCCTGCTCGAGGAACCTTCGACGCTCCCGCTGGAGTAACGCCTTGCGGATACCTTTCCGCACTTCGAAGCCAATGCCGCGGCGCTTCTCGGTGACCCCTTCTTCTGACAGTTCCTGAAACACTTTGGTTGTGGTGATCGTGCTCACCCCGAAGTCGGTCGCGAGTTGCCGGACGGACGGCAGGAGTTCGCCCTCGCGGTAGGTGCCCTCAAGAATCCCTCTGATCAGCGCGTCCACGATCTGCCTGTAAATCGGCTGGTCCTCATTCCATGTGATTTCAGCCATCTCGTCCTCACCTCACCCTCATGTGCTGCATTCACATATACACCCATTTGACATGTGCACAACAGATGTGGTGTATATGTTATGCATAACAGCTAGGTGAGTTGCGCTTGAACATTGCCGCGAAATTTCCTCGGCGCGTTGACAGAGATCCCGGAGGCGACGATACGCCGGCGTCGCCGATGGATCGGCACGTCCCTCGAGGCCGGCTTCGCCGTACTCATGTGATCGCTACCGGTGTAGGCGTATTGTTGCTGACCGTCGGTGGCTATGCTTACATGAATTTTGGGCGCCACAGCACGATCGCCATCCCGGTCGACCGCGTTACCATATCCTCCGTTCAACGAGCTCCGTTCAGCGACTACGTGCCTGTTACAGGTACCGTCGTCCCGATGACTTCTATCTTCATCGACGCGGTAGAAGGCGGCCAAGTCACGGAGGTATTGGTTGAAGAAGGCGCCTGGGTCGAGGCGGGCCAGCCCTTGGCCCGCCTAAAGAATGCGCAACTCGAACTCGAGGTGCTGGCGCAGGAAGCTCAGGTCGCGGAACGTCAGAACGACGTCGCATCCGCTCGCCTGAAGTTTGATCAGGACGAACTCAAGAACCGCCGCGATCGCATGCTGACGGCCCTGGAAATTCGCAAGCGGTCGGACCTCCTTAACCGCCGCCGCAATCTCGCAGGATCCGCCTTTCCGGCAGCGGAGATCGCTGACCTGGAAAGGGAACTCGACTACTACCGAGAACTGCTGGCTGTCATGGAGGAATCGCACGCGCAAGAGCGTCAGCTCGCGCTCAACAATCTGCGCCAGTCCCAGGAATCCGTCGATCGGATGGCGCAAACGATGGAACTCGTGCGGCGCAGTCTCGATAACCTCAATCTCGTTGCTCCCTCCACCGGCCAACTCACCACGTTCGACCTGAACGTTGGTGCGGTTCTCGCCGCTGGGCAGCGTATCGGCCAGGTAGACGCAGTCGACTCCTTTAAGATCTCGGCGCTGGTAGACGAGTTCTACCTCGGCCGCGTCGCAAAGGGACAGTCCGCCACGGTCGAACTCGCGGGCCGCACGGCTGAGCTTGGGGTCGCAAAGATTTACCCCAACGTGCAGGACCAGCAGTTTCAGGTTGACATGACCTTCGTCGGCCCACCGCCGGAAGGGCTTCGTCGTGGACAGACCCTGCGTCCCCGTATTGAGCTCGGCGAGACAGAGGACAGCCTCGTCCTGCCAAATGGGCCTTATGTCGACGACACCGGCGGAGTCTGGGTTTTTGTCGTCTCCCCGGGCGGCGCCTCTGCGAGACGGCAAAGCGTGCAGCTCGGCCGCCGCAACCCGGACATGGTGGAGGTTTTGCAAGGTCTCAACGAGGGGGATCGCGTCGTCGTCTCTACCTACCAAGCCTTTCACGATTTCGAACGCATCGACTTCAACTGACTACGGACGGACCCGATGAATTATAGACCTGACGAAATCAACGAAACCGTCTTGCCAACTCCGGGGAGGAGGCAAGGGCTTGGAGAGCGTCTCGTCAGCCTCTCCGGGCTGCGGAAGACGTATCGAACCGAACATGTGGAGACGACAGCGCTCGACGAGGTCGACCTGGCAATCAACCGAGGGGAATTCCTCGCTATCATGGGCCCGTCGGGCTGTGGGAAATCTACCCTCTTGAATGTGATCGGAATGATCGACAGCCCCACCGGAGGGCGCTACGTCTTCAACGGCACCGACATTTCAGATGCGCCCGAACGGCAGCTAGTCGATCTGCGCAAGAAAAGCCTCGGCTTCATCTTTCAAAGCTTCAATTTGATCGACGAATTGTCGGTCGCCGAGAATGTGGAGTTGCCACTGCTTTACAGCGGCGTCCCGGCCGCGGAGCGTCGCGTTCGGGTGCGAGATGTACTCGAACTCGTCGACTTAAATGCTCGGGCGCGACATAAGCCGTCGCAGCTTTCCGGAGGCCAACAGCAGCGGGTCGCTATTGCCCGAGCTGTCGTAAATGACCCGAAGCTCATTTTGGCGGACGAACCAACCGGCAACTTGGATTCCAAGAATGGCGCCGATGTCATGGACATGCTCCGCATCCTCCATGAGCAGGGCGCGACGATCGTCATGGTAACCCACTCGCTCTCCGATGCTGAACGGGCGCAACGAATCGTCAACATGCTCGACGGTCGAATCGTCGGAGAGAAACGCCGACCGACGGGAGAGCAGGCATGATCTATCATTATCTTGCCATTGCTCTTGTAAAGTTTGCCCGTAGCCCCTTCACGACCATGGCCAATATTCTGACCTTGGCACTGGGGCTCGCATGTTACCTCGGCGCGTATGGGATTACGACCTACTGGCAATCGGCCGACCGCTACCACGCGAACGCAGATCGCCTCTACGTTGTCGGACAGACGGTCTCGTACGCCGATCGTGAGGTGGCGACGACCACGGGAATGAGTTCCTCGACCGTCGCTCGATACCTGACTGCGGATTTCCCGGAGATCGAACGCACGGCTCGCGCGATGACCGAGCGCGATGTTGCGGTGGCCAGCGGCGAAAGCAAAGCACTCCTCAATGTAGGTGTCGTCGACCGCTCGTTCCTTGAAATGTTCGATTTCGAGTTCCTCGAAGGAAGCCGCGAGGACGCCCTTGGCGATCCAACCGGCGTCATTCTCACGCAGCAGGCCGCCGAACGGCTCTTCGGTTCCTCACCCGCTCTAGGCGAGAGCGTCACGATCAACAACACACGGCAGGCGAGCGTAACCGGCGTAATAGCGCCGGTGCGACAGCCGTCAATTATGGGATCAGGGCAAAATGCCGTGTTCAGCTTTGACGTGCTCGCGCAGTGGACTGGAACGCCTTCGGCCGCCCGACTCGATGAGCGGGATAATTGGATGGCGATCAGGGGCTTCACGTTCATAACGCTCGCCGAGGGGGCCTCGATTGAAGCCCTGAATCGCAGGCTTTCTGATTTCGTCAGCAGCCGGGTGCCGCCACGTCAATTGCAAGGAGGCGAGTTCGGCCTCGCGGTGTTCCCGATTAGCGACCTGACGACACTCCGATTGGACAGTCTGCTTTTCTCCAACAGCGCCGTTGGTTTGTCGGCACTGTTGGTCCTGCTCGGGCTGGCTGTGATGACGCTCGTGGTGGCGGGTGTGAACTACGCCAATCTAGCGACCGCACAGGCAATCTCGCGGGCGAAGGAAATAGGAATGCGCAAGGTCGTAGGCGCCAGCCGAAGCCAGGTGGCGCTCCAGTCCTGGATTGAATCGCTTCTCTTGACCAGCGTGGCCGCGATCGTCGCGGTAGGCCTCCTTTCGTTCGCGGCTCCCTCGGTCGAAACATCGACGGGGATTGATGTCCTGTTCTTCCTTGGCCAAGGCCGCCAGCCAATCATTGCGATTCTCGCGCTCGTCCTCCTGGTCGGGTTCGCGGCAGGTGCATACCCGGCGCTCGTGATGTCGCGGGTGAGGCCGATCGAGGCTCTCCAGGCAGGTCGCTCCCGGACGGGTTCGCGCCTCGTGCAAAGCACTCTCGTCATCGTTCAGTTTGCAAGCGCCAGCTTCCTTCTCATTCTTGTCACGGTCACGCAGATGCAGCGCGCCCACCTCGAAGCGAAGGCACTGGCCCACCATGGCGACCCAATCGTCTTCCTGAACGACCTGCGTCCGATTGAGGTCGACTACGAAACACTGAAAGCGCAGTTGGCTCGCGTACCCGGGGTAGAGACGATCTCTGCCGTCGAGTGGCTCCCGTGGATGGCGGGAGGCATGGTGACGGCGCTGTCGCGTTCCGCCGAGGGTGCCGCGAGCCGGACAACGGCTTACATGAAGCGGGTCGATTACGACTACTTCTCGGCCATGGATATCAATATGGTTGCTGGACGGCCGTTTGATCCAAACCAGGACCTTCCACGTCAACAGGCCGCGGGCGCTGCACAGATGCGCTCGATCATCATCGACGAAATGTTTGCACGACGCCTTGGCTTCCCCACTGCGCAGGAGGCTGTGGGAGAAATTGTCTATTTCCCCCCGCAGCCAATGGCCGGAAGGCCGGCAGCCCCGGCCATCGTCATCGGCGTTGCGGAAGCTGAGGTCACGCGACTTGAAGCGACCGACGTGAGCGGCCAAGTCTATGAACTGCTGCCTGTTTCGTCGGCTGGACGATTGTTTCCCGTGGTTCGCATTCAGCACAGCGCCATCTCCGACGCAGTGACCGGAGTGACGCGCGCCTGGGACTCGATTGCCCCGAGGGTCCCCGCCCAGGTTCGCTTTCTCGATGAGCTCTTCGGGGCAAGTTTCCGAGAGCATGAGCGGATCAATCGGCTCTTTATGCTCTTGGCGGGAACGGCCCTCATTATTGCGGCCATCGGTCAACTCGGCATCGGTGTCCACGTTACCACTCGCCGGCGACATGAGATCGGCGTACGCAAGGTGTTGGGTTCGTCGTCCTTGGGGATCGTTAGGCTCCTGCTTGTCGATCTCGCCAAGCCTGTCCTGATTGCCAACATTATCGCCTGGCCATTCGCGTATCTCGCCGCCCAGGCGTACTTGCAGGCGTTCGGCGAACGGATGTCGCTGACGCCCCTGCCCTTCCTGCTCGGCCTGGTCGCGACGCTGGTGGTTGCCTGGGCCTCCGTATGCGCAGAGGTCTTGAAGGCGGCGCGAATTCGCCCAGCCGAGGTTCTTAGGCACGCCTGATCAGGCGTGCCTAACGCTCGCACATCCAAACACCCGAAACCTCAACCTGAAATGGAGCGACTATATGATCCGGAATATTCGCGTGCTGGGCCTGGGCCTGGCTATTCTCCTGTGCAGTCTCGTGAACGCGACCACTGCAATTGCCGAAGGTGAGAAGGTACGCCGCACGACTCCGCCAGAGCCTGAGACCACCGTCAGGATCCTCCAGCAAACCTGCGAGGCAGATATAAGGGCGATCTGCACTGGGAAACGAGGCGACGATGCAATTGTCTGCATACGCGAGAACGCGGAAAGGGTGAGCGCGCCGTGTAAGGAAGTGATCACTAAGATGCAAGGTCATCGAGTACGCGTGAAATAACTGCTCAACACGCTAACCTGCTCCCGCCACCACAAAGTGGTAGGCGGCCCGAGCGCCCTGCGGGGCTCTCGCCTGCAACCAATGGGCTGCCGGCACCGCTACAAATTACCCCTCCGGCGAGTCCCCGAACTCGGTCGGAGTGGGTCATGTGGCTGCCCTTCTGCACTACCACGGGGCCGCAAGCCGACGTACTAATCTGCCGCCAACCCGAAGCCTCGAGGACCGATTCTTATGCCAGAATACGCGCCGCTGTTTAAGGATTTCGCAGCTCGTATCGTTCCCATCGGCTCCGTAGATATCCACTGCCGGATCGCGGGCGATCGGCCGGCACTGCTGGATGCCCCCAAACACGCGTCATGTGGCACAAACAGTAACTGACGCGGCTCATCAAGCGAACCACCATCTCTCGATCGCACGTGTGCCATCCAACTCATAGTTGCTGGCAACTTCACCGTGCGAGACTTTGTTGGAGCAGGCGGTCACGAAGTTTGCGAACATCGGAATCAAAGCCCCGCCATCATCACTCACGAGACGCTGTAGATCGCCGTACATTTCCCCGCGCTTTGCCTCATCCAGCTCGCTGCGAGCAGCAACGAGGATCATATTAAACTGCTTATTCTGCCAGAATGCTTCGTTCCAGTTCGCGTTCGCCGAGTAAGCATGTGAAAAGATGTAATTGGGAGTTACGCCGCCAGACCAGTAACTCGCACACCAAGGCTTTTTCATCCAGATGTCGCTCCAGTAGCCATCGCTCGGAACACGTGAAACGGCAAGTTCGATACCCGCCCTGCTCTCCTGCTCCCGCAGGAGAGTGCCGGTATCGACCGCGCCTGGAAAGGCAGCTTCCGAAACGGTGAGCTCAACCTTAAGTGCATCCATGCCGGCCTTCTTAAGGTGGAACCTGCCTTTCTCGGGGTCATAGACACGCTGCGGCAGGTCGACCGCGAAATATTTTTGTTTTCGCCCGATAGGATGGTCGTTGCCGACGTAGCCATGGCCCTGCAGAATTGTCTTCACTAATGCCTCGCGATCGACACCATATTTTATGGCGAGGCGTACGTTTACATCATTGAAAGGTGCCGTGTCGCAACGCATGGGAAACGCATAGTGCAGGGAGCCGGACGCCTCCTCCACCTTTATCTCTGAGCGACGTGACAGAAGATTGACTGTCTTCGGATCGATGCTGTCGATAACGTCGACGGTTCCGCCGAGGAGCGCGCTGACGCGCGCCGTGGCGTCCTTGATGCAAAGCACGTCGGCCGAGTCGAAAAATGCGCGATCTGGTCTGAAGTAGTTTGGATTCCGCTCCAGCGCCGTCCGCACACCCGGCTCGAATCTGACAAGTTTATACCCACCCGTGCCGATGCCAGATTTCCAATCGATTGTGCCGTCCTTCGAAGGCATCACAGATAAGAAGTAGACGCTTAGGAAGGCGTCGAAGTCCGACATGCTTTCCTTTAGTGTGAACACTACGACCGACTCGCCGTCGGCCTTTATATCTTCGATAGGTTCAACGAGGGCTATGCCTGCGGATGAAGATTTTTCTCCACGGTGGTGATTGATAGATGCAACGACGTCCGTGGCCCTAAGCGGCTTTCCGTCATGGAATTCCACACCTTTGTGCAACTGGAATGTCCACGTCTTCGCATCCTTTGACACGTCCCAGCTCTCGGCCAAGTCTCCGCCGATCTCGCCTGACGCCAAGACCTCTGTCAGCGTGCTGCGCAATGCGTATCCAACAAGCTGCATATATGCGTCCGGAAATGTCGCTGGGTCGAGCGTGTCGGTCGCTGAACCGTGACCAATACCAAGGCGAAGATGTCCCCCTCGCATAGGCGTCTGCGCGCGGGCTGCGTTGAAGCCAAGTCCGACGAGAGCTGCAGTCGCGGCGCTTGTCTTGATTAGCTGTCTACGGTTGATCCCTGTTAGCATGCCTTCTTCCCTTTTATGTGGTTGAGGTCAGTGAAACCGAGTCGGGCTGAGCGGAGCGAGGTCGATTGCCGGCGGCCGACCGGCTATGATGTCGGCCACGATGAACCCCGTGATAGGCGCGCCGGACAAGCCATTGTGCCCGTGGCCAAAGGCAAGTACCGCGTTTTGAAACTTGGGTGACGGTCCAATGATCGGCAGGGAATCGGGCGTCATGGGGCGGTGGCCCATCCACCTGCTGCCACCCGCTGTTCGCAATCCGGGGAAGATGGTCTGCGCTGCCTTCGCCAGTTTGTCCGCGCGGGCATAGTTCGCCGGCCAGTGGAGCCCGGCAAACTCGGCGGTGCCGGCCAGCCTGAGGCCGTCTTCCATTGGTGTTGCGAAGAACTTGAACTCACCCGACAGGACTGGCAGGGGAAGCTCGATCTCGGGATCGGGGAGCATGAAGTGGTAGCCGCGCATCGACTCGATGAGCACGCGCGCGCCGAGGTCGGACGCCAAGCTCGTCGACCAGGCACCCGCAGCAAGCACGACGTGGTCGGCTCGGAGCGTCTCCTGATCAGTTTCCACCGCTAATACGCGGCCGTTCGCGCTCTGGAAGCCACGCGCCTCACGTTGAAGGATCGTCCCCCCGTCCACGCTAAAACGTTCGGCAAGCGCCGTGACCACACGGTGTGGGTTGCGGACATATCCCTCTTCGGGAACGAACACGCCGTAGGTAAGATCGGGAGACAGTGCGGGAACCATGTCTCTGAGTTGGTGGCCGCGGATTGTCTCGAGCAACACGCCGCCCCGCCTAGTCAGATCCCACGCGAAGGCATCCGTCTTTGAAGCGGCCTCGTCACGGTAGACAGCCAGATAACCCGTTGTCTGTAAGAGGTCTGGTTTATCCACTGAGGCGAGCAACTCACGATAGAGCTCAACACTCGACCTATAAAAGGCACGCATGTCGCGCGAAATCTCCTCCACGCGATGGGGCGCGCTCTCCCGCGTAAAGCGCAGCCCCCATTTTGCCATCCTGGGCAGATGGCGGGGCCGAACCGCGAGAGGCCCCAAAGGGTTAAGAAGCCATCCAGGAACATGAGGCAGAAAGCCCGGCAGAGCGTAAGGCACACATTCCGTCGCGGTCAGGATTCCAGCATTCCCGAATGAGCAAGCGTCGCCCGGTTCGTGACGGTCGATCAGGATCACCGAGTGACCTTCGCGCTGCAGCGTGAGCGCGCAAGTGACGCCGACAATCCCTGCCCCGATGACAACGACCCGGCTATTTTCGCCTTTCGAGAGCTCCATCAGGCTACCTTCGACGCGCGTTCGTGTAGCGGCGCCAGACGCGCAGCCTCCTGCTGAGAAATGGGAAATACCGGCGGGCGGGGATCGCCCACCTGAAGGCCGGACAACTCGCAGCAGTATTTTATGCGAGCGAGGTACTTGCCTGTTTCGATTTCGGCGATGAGCGGCCACAGTTCGCGCATCATCCGACGTGCGTTGTCAAAGTTGCCATCTAAGGCGGCCTTTGCTGTCGCTGCCATCTGCCGAGGCAGAAAATTGGATGGTCCGCTCATCCAGCAGCGAACGCCCCAAAAGATGAGGTCGAGCGCCAGATCGTCGATGCCGCTCACAATCTGCAGATCGCTGCCGAAGCGTTCCTGCATGGCGAGCACACGCGCGATGCGCCCGCTGGCTTCCTTGATGCCGACGATCCGGGGGTCACTGTTCAGTTGGCCGACAAGGTCGATCTCGATGTCCACGCCCGCCTGTGCAGGATTGTCGTAAAGCAGAACCTGCACATCGGCTCGCGAAACCACCTCTTCAAAATGCCGCCTAAGCGCGTCTTGGGCTGGTAGAGAATAGTAGGGCGGTGCAAGCAGCACGGTGTCGATGCCGGCGGCTTTGGCCGCCTTGGCATGACCGATGATTTCTTTCGTGCCACCCCCGTTCGCACCTGCCAGCAATGGCACGCGGCCAGCGACATGGCTCGACACGAAACCCAGGACCTCTTCGCGCTCCATTGCCGATAGTGCATAGAATTCGCCCGTCGAACCGAGCGCGAGCAACCCCGATATGCCCGACTCGATCTGGTGGTCGATCAATGCACCAAGTGCGGCGAAATTGATCTCACCGGCGGAACTCATCGGCGTGGCCAGCATGGTCCACATGCCTTCCAGTATAGGAGGTGTCATGCATCAATTCCTTGTAAGTGGGGCATGGCTCAGCCTCCCCACACTTCGCGGTAGACGCGCAGGAAGTTGCCACCCATGACTTTGTCTGCGTCCGCCTCTCCCATGCCGCGCGCGACCAGGCGCTCGCGGAGCTTGGGAGTGTCAGAGAGCGATCGATAGCCGTCGAGACGCTCGGTCTCGTAGCCGTACCAGGGGCCGATGCCCTCCATGAGGGTCGGCAGGCTCCCTGGCCCCCAGGCTTGGCTCCACACGGCAGGGTCTTCTTCAATACCGTCGGATATGTCCGTGGCAAAACCGACATGCTCGATCCCAGCCGCCCTGACCATGTGCTCGATGTGATCCACGTAATCATCGAGCGTCGGCCAGCGGTCCCCCCGCACGGTCGGCGTCCACATAACTGCGCCTGTAACGCCACCTAAATCGGCCACGCGGCGCAGCATGTCGTCGGGCTTGTTGCGCAGGCTGGGCCAGCGCGCGTGAGCGTTGGCATGGGAAAAAACGAGCGGCTTGGTAGCGGCGGCGAGAAAGTTCGCCGTCGTCCTCAGGCCGCAGTGAGATAGGTCAACCAGCAGGCCCAGCCGCTCCATCTCGGATAGCCAGAGCCGGCCCTCCTCTGTCATCCCCGTGTCTTCATCGCCCTTGAACGGCGCGCCCGATCCCAGCCGATTCTTCGCATTGTGCGTCGCCTGGATGATACGAACACCGATCCGTTTCGCGATTTCTAGCAATGCCAGGTCGTTTTCAACGAAGGCGGCGTTCTGCGATCCCATCACCACCGCCACGCGATCTGTGTCTCTGGCCGCGCATATATCCTCCGCGGAAGTCGCCACGATGGCTAGGTCTTCCATCTCGGCGAGCTTTGCCAAACGCCGTCCAACGGTGACCATGCATTCTTCGAACGACCCCGAAGTGGGGACGATCGTCAGGTTTATTGCGTTGACGCCGCCTTGGCGCGTTCGCTCCATTTGCTCGCGCGTTAGGGCTGCGACGTTAAGGCCGTCGATAACGGCTTCGGCTGCCTGATCTGAGAGCGCTTGCATCATGACCTTGCGTCCGCCGCATTTTTTGTTTCTCATCGGTGCAGCTTAACTGCAGATAGGTGCTCTCTGGCTGCATATTCCGCCAGCTTGGTGCAGTTTTACTGCACAACAGGCTTCACATACGTCGAAAGGAAACGCCCAAACGTGGACAAGATAGATCGGAAACTGCTCGCGCTCTTTCAGCAAAACACGCGCCAAACAACCGCAGATTTGGGTGAGCGCGTGGGGTTATCGGCTACATCATGCCAACGTCGACTTGCGAAGCTCCGCGAGAGCGGTGTGATTGAAGCCGAAGTGGCGATCCTTTCGCCGAAGGCGGTGGGACGGCCACTCACTGTCGTTGTAGAAGTGATCCTCGAAAAGGGTCAGTCAGACTTGGTAAGCCGCTTTCGCGCGTTCGCGGCTTCCCGAGCCGAGATATCGCAGTGCTACTATGTTACAGGACGAGCTGACTTCCTGCTGGTCATGTCAATGACGAACATGGAAGAATACGATGAGTTTACCAAAGCATATTTCTTTGATAATCCGGATGTTAGAAGTTTCGAAACCAGCGTTGTTATGTCACGAGTGAAGGTCAGTCTGGCAATCCCGGTCCTGTAGCAACAAGCGAGCAATGCTTTTATCTGAAAGATGTAGGCCTCTCGATAATTCGACGGCACCTTCTCCTTCAAGTGGATCCGGAGCATCGGATCCGGCTCGCACTGAGCCGTGATACTCGGCCAGACGCGACAACTCTTCATTGAGACCGAGAAAAGGCTGCATGATCCGCGGCAGATCGATATCGCGATAAATCGCCTTCGCCGGGCAAACCGGGACGCAGGCATCGCAAACGATGTAATCATCCGGATGGATAATGAGGAAGTTTGGTCCCTCACGAAAGCAATCGACCGGAAAGACTGCCACGAAGTCCGTGTACTTGCAGTTGATGCAGTTCTCAGTCACGACATAGGTCATGCCGCGTGCCTCAGGTTCGCCTACGAAGGGCGACACGGCAACAGCCGCCAGGGTCACTCCAGCACCTGACCTCCGCCGTGACAAAGAGAGCGCAACCCCGCCGATGTGGCGTCGCCTGTATCCGTTTTCCCGATACTCGCCTGAAAGCGCTTTTGCGGGCGAAAGTTGCACAGCATTGATGTCGGTGCAGATGCGGGAGCGCCCGGGCCGGGTGAGGAAAGTAGTGATCTGGAGGGACGGCGTTCGACCTCATCGCGTACACGCAATCGTCAACCTGGAGGCAGAAAATGGCAGAAAGCAAATTCCTTACTCCGGAAGAGGTGGCTGAGCGCTACCGCGGTGGGATTTCCGTTGGGACCCTCCGAAATTGGCGCGCCATGCGTCTTGGTCCGTCGTTCGTCAAAGTTGGAAAGGCGGTGCTTTATCCAGTCGAGGAACTTGATGACTGGGACGAAAAGAATAAAGTGCAGTGCCGTGCATCCAAACGACTCCTTGAACACTCGGGTGATCGGGGGTGATTATCACGGTCGGGCACAAACAACCGATCCCAATGCGCGGCACCACCAACTCCCACCCGTCAAAATAACGCCGCAAAATCAATAGGTTGCAAATCTCGCTGGCGAGGTCCACAACTATCCCGCTCGATACCCCTCGGGCATTCACGGTCACGCATAGTCCCGGAAAATTACGAAAAATACTTGTTTTCAAGAACTTATCAGGAGTCTATCAGGGCCAAAGTTGGGTGATAAATTACCAACTTTCCCCGAAATAGCGTCCTCGGAATTTCTCATTATTAATCAATACCTTACATCCTGCCGGCGCGATAGCCGCCGCTGGTGTAAACCTCGGCTCGTTGGCTCCATCTAACGGACGATCGCGATCGCTGAAGGGCCCTCCGCCTCGCTTTCGCTCTCAGAATCGGACCGGCGGAAACGTCCCAGCACCAGTTGTTCGCCGGGCGTTTCGAACCTTGAACTCGGCAGCCTCAAGAGAACGCATCGTCATCGATGTGGGGCAAGAGCTAGGCTGCTCCGCCAGCGCAGCACGTCGACAGGCGCACGCTAAGCCGAACCGACGCTCGTGAAGCCGGGGTTGAGGCTATCGAAGCCGTCCTCATGCAGCACTGTTGAGCGGTGATCGACGCCGAGCAAATCGAGATCGATCAGGCGGTGAACGGGACCGCCATGCAGCAGGCGCAGGATCTCCGAAAGCGCCAAGGCTGCGGCGACGGCTCCCACAAACGGTGCGCCCACGGCCTTGCCGGCGAGTAGCGTCATGCCGCAGCGATCTAGGACGCCATCATTGATCAGGTTGGCATAGGCCGGTCGGTCCTCGACATTTTCTTCGGCCGCCGCAGCCTTCCACATCTCGGCGGTCGGACGAGCCCCGGGAAGAGTGTGCAGGCGCATGGTTCGAAAATCACGATGCCCTCGGCCAAGGCCCGCTTCCACGATCATGTCGAAGCCGACCTGATCGAGCGCCCTGCGCCCTGCCGCGTTGTCGAGGCCGCACAGGGCGACCGCCGGCTCGTCCGGGCGGCGCCTGAAATCGGCGTCGAACAGCCGTTCCTGGATCGAGGTCTGAAACCCACGGCGCTCCGCCCAGGCCGCCATCGCGCGGGTCTTCTTCACCCCGATCAGGGTTGCGTCGGTCAGAATGGAGGTGCTCTCGGTCGAAGCCGTGATCGCGTCGACATCCTGCAGCACCAGCATGACGTCGGCAGGCGCCGCGAATGGTAAGAGGCCGAGCGCCCAGAGATAGGCCTGGCCCAGGTGCCCCAGGCCTATCAGCCAAAGCTGCGACGGTAGATAGGTCAGCGCTGGTTCGGACGGATCGGCCGCGAGCCAGTCGACATCGCGAGATGGCCGCCACAAGGACAGCCCGACCGCGCTGCGTCCAGCCGCCTTGGCGCCGTTGACGTGCAGGAAGGCCTCGTTGATCGCCAGCGCCGCCGCCAGCATCCCGGCCAAAGGGTTGGCGGGTCCAGCCTCGGGCGCGAGGTCGGCATGGGCCGGAACGATGCCGCCGCGCCAGCCTGCCGCCGCGGTGCGGATGGCGAAGCCGTCTCGACGCTCCAGTCTCGGCCCGATGACCACCATCGGCGCGCCCGAGCCGCTGCCAACCTCGCCCCCGAGCGCCTTAACGGCGTCACCGAGCGTCGGCCCCAGTGGCAGAAGGGTGCTGACCGGAGTTTCGACAGCCCCCACGACGGTGACGCCGCCTAGAAACACCCGCCGCCCAAGTGCCACGGCTGTCAGCAGCGTCGCCTGTTCGACCGGATCGGCTGGATCGTCGGGCATGAAGGTAATGGCGAGGCGAAAGCCGTGGAACAAGGCCTCGGCCTCGGCAACGGTCGCGGCGGCGCCGCTGTCGATCGCCTGCTTGACCAGGCGGTGCAGTGAGTCTGCGGAGACAATGGCAGTCATGGCATTTCCTTAGAAACCGATGTGGAAGAAGGCGGCGCGGTCGTCGCGGCCCACGGCCGCCCAGCGCTTGCCGCCCAGGTAGCGGTAGATGCCGATCGAGGCGCGGGGCTGAGGCGGGGCCGCGAAGTTCGGAAGGATCAGCGCTAGGTGGCCGGCGCGCGAAATCATCGGATGGTCGCGATCGGATTCGCTCTGACCGGCTCCGGCCGGATGGACGTGGATGTCGGCGACCACGCTCAGCGCACGCTCCTTACACATCGCCCAGAGCGCGCCGAAGTGACGTCCATCGAAACGCACGATCCCGGTGTCGAGGCAGTGCGGATCGAGATCGTCATAAAGGACGAAGTCGACGATCCGGCGCCGGCCATCTTCCTGCCGCCCAAGCAGGAAGGCGCCGCTTTCGCGGCTGGCGCCGCGGCCACGCTGGCGGAGCGCGCGAAGCAGGCGCCACCAAGTCCACCAGGAACAGGACAGTTCATGCCGCGGCGCGAAGCGGCGGCGAATAATCGCGGCAATTGAGAAGTTCATGGACCAGCTCCAGATATTGGACGACGCCGTCGGCGGGACGCCAAATTTTCGAGGGCATCTCGTGACGCCAGTTCTCGTGACCGGCGAAGGACTCGCGGTCGCACGGCAGATAAAGTGCGCTGCCGTTTTTCCAGTCGGTGCGGAAAACCGCCGAGACACGGCCACCGTGACCCCGCGGCCAGAGGTCGAACGGCAGGATCCGGTCGGCCGCCATATCCCAGGGACCGCCGGTCGGCAGCGTCTGCGGAAAGCCGGCGCAGTTCAGGCGCAGCACGAACTCGCGGCCGTCCTTGGCGGTGACACCGATGAAGGCGTGGGGCCAGCGGGTCTCGACCAGCCGCCAGCGGCCTTCGGCTTGGCCGAGGCGGAACGTGGCGCGGGCCACGTCCGCCTCGAAGGCGCGCTGATCGGGCCCGATCACCGCCGATCCTCGCCCGCTCCGTTGACGCGCTCGTCAGCGACCAGGTCGAAGGCTAGCCCGCAGGTCTTGCGGTTCGCCAGCACGCCGATGTGGGTGCCGGGCGCCGGCCGCTCGTGGGTGCCGACGATCTGGAGGACGTGCTCGCCGGCCTCCTCATCGGTCATCCCGAACTTGCGCTCGGCCGCCCATCGCTTGACGCGCGCGACGGTCGCGCTGGGCGCGAACTTCCGGTCGATCGTCTCGCCGTTGTAGGTGACCACCACCATGATGTGGCGGCAGCGGTGGAGGTGCAGCTTCAGGCCCCTGCCGCCGGCGCGGTCCTTCACCGTCTGGGCTTCGTCGAGCGGGTCGTCTTCGTCCTCGACGAACAGCAGCGCGTCGGCCGCGCCGCCGTGCTTTTCGATGAGGCGGGCCTTGATGTCGGCGAAGGTGGTGTCGGGCTCGATTTCGAGGTATTCGATCTCGGCAACGCCTTCGCCCTGGTAGAACAGGTCGATGGTCTTCATGGGTTCACACTCCAGGATCGAAGTGTGAGGCCCGATTGCCCCTCTTTCGTCCCTTACCTCCCTGATCGGAAGGCGAGCGCAAAACCGGAAAGCCGGATCGCCGTTTATCTGGTCAGATCGAGATCGCCCCCCGGCGTCGCTGCGCAGATGAAGAAATGCGGGCAGCGCGGACAGGTGACAGCGTCGATCTCGACCGGGAAATCGCCGGCGGCGATGCCCGCCAGCATGGTTTCGCTCTTGGCCCGGCGGTTGCCGAGCTTCGTCGCCGAGAGCGTGACGGGCTCGGCCGAGCCGTCGGTCAGATGCAGTGCTTGCACCAGCACGCCCGCGCCGAACTGGGCTTGGGCCGCCAGGTGGTAAAGCGTGTACTCCAGCCGGTCATACTCGTCGCTGCGCTTGTAGCCCGTACGCACCCGCCGGACGACGACCGTGCCGTCGGGGAGCTCAGTCAGCTCATTCGGCTCGACCAGAACCCGCCCGTTGGCAAAGTCAATGGCAATCGGCTGGGCTTCGCGGAATCGGCGACCCGCGCCCGCATCGATCAGCGCCGCCACGAGACGACCCGCCAGCCGTCGATAGTCGGCGGCGAAGGCGTGTTCGGTCGGCCCGCGCCGCGCCCAGATCGCCTCGAAGGCGGCCTCCGCCTCGGCAAGCGTCGGCGTCGAAGTCCGGCGGGCGTCGGCGAGCCAGCGGAGCAGGTCGTAAAGGCAGTCGTGCGTGCGCGAGAAGGCAGTCGGCTTTCTAGCGCCGCCCAAGCCAAGCACGTGAGTGTAGAAGAAACGGCGCGGGCATTTCTCATAGGCGCCGAGCCGACTGTCGGTCAGCGCCCAATCCTCGGGCCAGGAGATAGCGATCGGTCCCAGCGAAGTGGCACCTTCCGGGGCCGGCATCATCGCCGGTCGGGCGATCTCGCTCACACGGCCACCCGGCAGCCAATCGAGATAGGGCGACGGCGAGCGATTGTTGCCATTAGGCTGTTTGCGCGCAAGCGAGAGCGCTAGGTGCGTGCGCGCCCGCGACAGCGCCACGAAGAAGAGACATTCCTCTTCGTGCTCGTGCGCCCGTTTGGCCTCGTCCGAGACGGACAGCGCCTGCGCACCCTCGATCATCCCGGTTGGCGGCGGGCAGCGCTGGCCACGATTCGAAGCCGGGAAGCTCGATTTGGTGAGACCGGCCACATGCACGGCCTCGAACTCGAGGCCCTTGCTGCCATGCACTGTCATGAGACGGACCGCGTCCAGATGCAGCGCCGCCGCCGGCACTTGGCGCAGGTCGCGCTCCTCGGCTAGCAGCACTAACTGCCGCACCCGATCGAGCGTCCGCTGGATCGGCGCGCCTGCCCCCACCGGGCTCTGCTCGCGCGCGAAGTTCAGGAACTGCCAGATGGCGACCGCGCGCATTCGCGCCGTAACCGAGCCTGCCGCCCCGTAACGGCGCGCAAGGTCGGTCCGGTCCAGCAGATAGGTCGATAAGAAGTCCCAAGCCGAACTGCGCGGCGACAGCCCGGCTAGATCCGCCGCGAGCCGTGCCACCCCTTCCCGGCCGCCCGGTGAGAGCCCAGGCGCGCTCGCGGCCTCGGTGAGCCCGGTCAGCGCCGGCCGCTTTTCCTCGCGCAGGTGGCGCGAGACCGCTCGGACGTCCTGCAGGCTGAGCCCGTATCGCGGCATTGCGCCGACGCGCACCAGGGCGTCGCCGAACGGATCGACTGTCAGGCTGAGCAGCGCCAGCAGGTCGCGGACCTCTTCGCGTTCGAAGAGGCTACCCAGATGCAGAACCGGAATGTCGCGCGCCTCCAGTGCCGCGGCGATCTCGTTCAAGCGGTTGTTGGACCGGCAGAGCACCGCCTGGTCGCGCAGCCGAACGCCGCCGGTTTCGACCTCACGGATTCGCGCGGCGACGCCGGCGGCTTCGTCCGACAGGGTTTCGAAGCGGCGAATCTCGGGCTTACCCGGCCCCGCGCCCCGATCCGCCTCGAGCGCGAGCGGAAGCATGCCGTGCGACGCGCCCATATGCGGAGCGACCGCCGCGAAAGCATGAACCACTTGTTCGGTCGAGCGGTAATTGACGCCGAGTTGGTCGACGACGGCGCCCGGATAGTCCGTAGAGAACCGCGCCATGTTGGCCGAAGACGCGCCGCGAAATCGGTAGATCGACTGCCGCGAGTCCCCGACCACCCAGAGCCGCTCGCCGTCGCCGACGACCGCTTTGAGCATGCGCGCGCTGGCCCGGTTCACATCCTGATACTCGTCGACCAGGACATGCCGATGGCGCAGCTGCACCGTCGTCCGGATCGCTGCATCCGTTTCCAGGAGCTTCGCCGGCAACATGATCAGGTCGCCGAAATCAACCCCGCCATGGCGGGTCTTGGCGTCCTCGTAGAGATCGTAGATGTCCGCGATCTCCAGGCATTTGGCCGCCGCGACCTGCCTGTCTTCGTCGGCGCCAGCCGCATCCCGCATCGCCAAGGCCAGCGCGCGGTAGCGCGCCGGATCTGCCATCTCGTCCTTCGCGCGCGAGATCGCCGCGACCACGTCGCGGAGCACCATCGCCGGATCCCACAGATTCCGATAATGGATGAGCGGAAGCGTCGGCAGGATCTCCTCAAGCAGCTCGATCGCGTCGCTGCGGTCGAACAGGGCGGGGTTCGACGACAGGCCGAGCCGATCATGGTGACGACGCACCAGATCGAGCCCGAAGGCATGAAATGTCCCGACCCAGAGTTTGGGCGCCGCCTCCGGCAGCGCGCTCGACAGGCGCTCCGAAAGCTCGCCAGCAGCCCTGTTCGAGAAGGTGAGGATGAGCATCGCCGCCGGATCGATCCCCTCCGAAGCCAGCGAGGTCACGCGCTTGACGAGGGTGCGCGTCTTGCCGGTGCCAGGCCCCGCTTGGAGCTGGTACGGCGAGCCGCGATGCGCGGCCGCCCGGTCTTGCGACGGGTCCGGCCGCGGCACATAAGCGGGTGAAGACTCCGCCGCCGCTAGCTCGGCCTCGGGCAAAAGCAAGGCATCGAAAAGCTGTTGACGGACGAGCGCGATCGGGAGCCCGGTCCGGGCGGTGATCGCCGCGGCGCCTAGCCCTTGGTCGACATGAAGGCGTCGTACGAGAGCCCGCGGAAGCACAAACTCGCGTCCGAAGACGTTCGCCTGAAGCTCGCGGCGCTCGCGCGCGCCATAATCTTCGACGCGCTGCAGCCCGACGGGCGCGGCTTCGGTAGAGCGCGAAGCGTCAATGTCCGCCGCCGCGCAGGTCGCCGAAC
This sequence comes from Neorhizobium descurainiae, assembly GCF_051400715.1. Lineage (NCBI taxonomy): Bacteria > Pseudomonadati > Pseudomonadota > Alphaproteobacteria > Hyphomicrobiales > Rhizobiaceae > Neorhizobium > Neorhizobium descurainiae. Next base: position 87,315 of record NZ_JBLFFK010000005.1, on the reverse strand, counting down.
CGGCATGAAGCCGGGCGTGCCCGATCTCGTGCGCAACGAGCAACGCCCGCACAGACGCATTGCCGCCGGATTCGCAGCAGATGCTGCCGCTCTGATCATCGTAGAGTGCGCGCGCGCCCTTCAGCGCCGGATCGCCGGCAGGCAGCCAGACAAGCTCAAGGTCGAGATCCGCTGCTGCCGCCTCGACCAGCGCCAAGGAATTGAGCGGGTCTACACCCTTGGCCACCAGCGCCTGATGGAGGGCTGCGGCGGCGGACCGGATCGGCTCGAACGCATCCATCGACTAGAGCGCCAACAACGCACGTTGTTGAGCCTCGCTCAAGCCAGAACTCCGCACGGCCTCCTCGAAGGTCTGGCGGCCGCCGTTGTTGGGCTTGCCGTCAGCCTTATAGAATTGTGCGCCCGCCGCACCGCCCTGAGCAGCCGCAAAGTGAGCGACGACCACATCGAGCGGCGCGTGCAGATCATCGGCGACCCGCTTTCGAAATCCAGGCGTCAGCGTGTCGGGCTCGATTTGCCGATCTCTCAGTTTGGCCACAAAGACGCTGCTAGCGTCCAGCCGCCTCGCGAACCCGCGAAAGTCCTCGCGCGACAGTGATGCGAACGGATTTATCGCGTCCGCCGAGACCGATCGATCACTCGCAGCCGGCAGGCGCGTCGGCTCCGAGACCCTATGCAGCCGGTTCTGGAATCGGCTCATGGCACGCGAAACGGCCGGGCTCAAGACATTCGGATCAAGCGCAGTCTCGGCCGCCTCGACGACCGCATCACCGCGCAACGCGTCGATGGCGATCGCAATCGCGAAGTTGGTCAGTTCGCCGCCAAACTGCGGGAAACGACGCACGAGATCGTCGAGCAAGGCCGCGTCGGGGACCTCCTTTGCGATCGACAAGGCATAAAGCGCCTCTCTGAGTTCGGGCGGGCTGGCGGTGAGTGTCGGGGTCATAGATCCTCCTTGAAACGGGCCAGCTTCGTTGCCGCCCGTGTCAGTCGGTTGCGAATTGTGCGTCCGGTGCAGTCGCAGCGTGTTGCCGCGGTCTCCTCGCCCGGATCGTCCGACTCTTCCTGATAGCCGAACGCATGAACGAGGATGACCGCGTCACGCTCGTCGGGCGGCAGTTCCAGAATCGCGTCGTGAAGCTCGGACCGGAAAACGTGGCTGTCCTGCATCGGCGGCGAGCGGAACGCCTCAGACACCCGGGCGAATACCTCGTCATGGGGTTCGGGCTCGCCGTCCTCGTCGGGCTCGGGCATCTGCGCCACGTGCTTGAGCCGCCCCGTCTCGCGCCGGACGACGTCGATCCGGAAGAAGCGGAAGGCGCGATTGAATTTGCACTCGTAGAAGTCCAGCTCGTCGGGATCCTTGCCTGTACCGTCGCTGGCGAACAGTTCGCTGAACTCGCCCAGTATGTCCTCCCGAACGGTGGCAGCTTCCGGCAGTTGGCCGTCCGGCACCTTGACGATCAGATTGGCTTCACAACGGGCGAGCAGAACGGGCAGGACGAGGCTGATCAGCACTTGATCGCCGGTCCGACGTCCATGTCGGACCAAGTGAACGAGTGTCTCGGAGCGTAGACGGTCGGCATCTCGTCGGTCGGTGATGGCGAGCCGGGTGCGAAGTGTCTGGGGAGTCAGCGAGAGAGCCGCGTCGATTTGCGCTTCAACGGCATCCGGGCGAACGAGGGGGCCGTCATCGCCGGTTTTCTGTAACGTTCGAGCCATTATGCCCCCTTGCCTTATGCAACAGCGGTTCTGCGAGCGTCCCAAAAGCCCGCTCGTCTCCGCTGATCGCGGCGGGGCCGGAAATCCGGAAAGCCGTTTGTGCTTTTTTCGACGATTTTTATGCCTTGGCGCGTAGCCGTCTACGATGCGTGACGAACACCGCCTGATTAAATTGTTACGCGCCTCCCAAGTCAGCCTTAGCAACGATTTTTTGGTGTTGAACCTCCATAAAGGATCACATATGATCCTTTATGGAGTTATTTTGACATAAGGCATCACTTAAGATCCCATATACGCTCTCACGTCATCTTGAAACAACGGATCATATGTGATACTCTCAGCGGGCAAATGACAGCAAGAGATCATATATGACTCCTAACACTGTGCCAAGGTCAGGAAACGTCGAAATCGCCATGCGTGATTTAGGGATGCGTTTGGCGAAGGTTCGCCTTAGCCGCAACCTGACCCAAGCACGATTAGCGCAGGAAGCCGGAACTTCGCTTCCGAGCATCAAACGGCTGGAAGCCGGACGGAACAGCTCGCTCGACACCCTTCTCCGGGTACTGAGAGCGCTAAACCTTGGTGATCGCATCCTCGACATCCTTCCCAATCCAGAAGTGCGACCAGTCGAGCGGGTTCAACATGAAGGCCACGAGCGACGTCGCGCACGAACCCAGACGGAAGCCCCGAAGGCCAGCGACTGGGCGTGGGGCGAGGAGGAGGATCAATGACGGATGCGACCGTCCGTCTATGGGGTAGAGATATAGGCGCTGTCAGTTGGCTCGACGACAGAGCGATCGGCGTATTCCAATACATGCCCGAGTTCGTCCAAAGCAGCATCGAGCTGGCACCGATCATGATGCCGCTACGTCCCGACCCTTACGAATTCCCCGGTCTGCCGCGTGACGCCTTCAAGGGCCTGCCTGGCATGCTCGCCGACTCCCTCCCTGACAAATTCGGCAACGCTCTGATCGATACGTGGCTCGCGACGCAGGGGCGATCGGCCGGCAGCTTCAATCCGGTCGAGCGCCTTTGTTATATCGGTACGCGTGGCATGGGCGCTCTCGAGTTTCATCCCACTATCCTCAAAGGGCCGCGAAAATCCAAACGCCTTGAGATCGACGCGCTCACCAAGCTGGCCAACGACGTCCTCAACAATCGCGCCAACCTCGGCGGTGTCCTCAACGGCGACGACGACCACGAGACCTTGCAGGAAATCCTGCGCGTTGGGACGTCCGCAGGCGGCGCACGCGCCAAGGCCATCCTTGCCTGGAATGAAAAAACCGGGGAATTCCGTTCCGGTCAGGTCAAAGCCGGTGAAGGCTTCACCTACTGGCTCATGAAATTCGACGGCATTTCCAATAATCGCGACAAGGAGCTAGCCGATCCGCAAGGCTTTGGCCTTATCGAGTACGGCTTCTTTCTCCTGGCCCGCGCCGCCGGCATCGACATGACCGAATGCCGCGTCCACCACGAAGGCGGCCGATCGCATTTCATGACCCAGCGCTTCGACCGCAGCGCCAGCGGCCAGAAACTCCACATGCAGTCGCTTGCCGCTCTGCGCCACTACGATTTCAATTCTGCGGGAGCCTATTCCTACGAGCAAGCGGTCGAGACGATCCGGCTCCTCGGGTTGCCCGCATACGACATAGAGCAACAATTTCGCCGCGCAATCTTCAACATTCTCGTCCGGAACCAGGACGATCATGTCAAGAACATTGCCTTCCTCATGAATCGAAAGGGCGAGTGGCGTCTATCACCGGCGTTCGACGTGAGCTACGCCTACAATCCGGATGGAAGCTGGACGCACCAGCACCAAATGAGCATGAGCGGCAAGCGCGATGACTTCGATCTCTCCGATCTCGTTAAGTTTGGCGTCTTCTGCGACCTCAAGCCGAAAAAGGCTGAGGACATCATCCGCGAGATGCATACGCAGGTCGAAAACTGGCCGGCCTTCGCCGAACAGGCCGGCGTAGCCGAAAAGACCGCACAAGCTATTCACCGAGCCATGCGGCGAGAAATCATCATCCCAGCCTAAGACACAGGACGTGATCGTCCACCTCCAAGGAGAGACCTTCGACGAAGGCCCCCATGTCTGCCGCTCGATCAACAGCAGGAGATCGAAAGACGACACCGGGTGCTGCGTGAAACTCTACCGCCTCCAAGCGGCAAGGGTTCAGATACACCACCTACGGTCCTGGGGATTAAACGGTGCCCATAGCGCCGTTCATAACCATCGGGGCACTCGTACCCATCCAGCCTACTACCACCTGGACGGCGTGAAGCCGTGATCATCATCGTCGCCGAACAGGCGCTCCGCTTCGAAACGCTCCTCCATCGCCCGCGGCGATAGGCGAGCCTCACGCTTCGCCAAATGCTCCATCGTCCAGTCCAGAAACGCCGACAACCGGGGGCGCGGCTCAGCCGAAACCTCCTCGGGGAGCATGGCGATGAGACGACGAAGCCGATCCAGTTCATCGAGTTCGGAGAGAATCGCCGCCAGTCCGGCGGCACGGCGATCGTCAACATGTTTGACACGCGCAGCGAGTTCGCGGCGGCGACGCTCTTCCTCGATCCTTCGCTGCTCGGCTTCTCGCCTGAGCCGATCTTCAGTTTTCGCTGCAGCAAGCACCGCGAGACCGACGGCGACATCACTGGCCATATTCTCCAGTCGCTGGACCTTGGCGTCACGGAAGCTCCGGCGCGGCGCAGAGCCCCGAAAAACATATACCTGCTCAAACTCAAACGAGAGCTGGCCGGTTGGATGGTAGTCCCACTCTGGAAAGCGAGGCTTATCAAAGAAAACGTCGTCCCAGGAGTTGCGGTGCGCCGCGCGATCTCTCTTTCGTTCCCAAGCCTCCTCTTTGGCCCGCTCGCCATCGGTTAGTACATATTTCTCCCGCCTGATTGTTTCTGTGATCGAGAAGCCAACCGTCTCGTTTTCGGATTTGAATTTCGCTAAGCCCTCGCCTGCGACGAGTTCGAAGCCTTGAAGTTCTGCTGCCCGGACAATCCGCTGCAGGGCGATGGCAAGACGGTCGATTGACGCCGACGCCACCTCACACTTGATGAGTCCAGGCCTGTCAGCAGCGACGATACCGATATCGGATGGCTTCGCCTTTCTGAGCCCGGCGAGCGTCCGCTCGATAACCGGGTGCGGCGGGGCTGATTGACTATCATCGCCTTCAGACGCGAGGATACGTGCCTGTTCGCGCACGCCGGCAAGCGCGGCAGCTTCACGGCTGAGGTCCGCATTTGCAATTGTGATCCTGTCAGCACTCCCCGCCTTAGCCTTCGGCAGGGGCGCTTGCTTAACCTTCTTCCCGGCTGCCTTCTTCGCCCACCAGCCAAGCGGTGGATTAGGGATGTCATGCTTCCTACAGATCTTGTGAAGCGCGACATCGGAGATCGCGAACTCCTTTGCCAAATGCGTCAACGGCTTGGACCAGACGAGTTCGTAAAATTCTTCGCGCGTAAAAACCCTTGCCACAGTGATTCCTTCGATGGTCTCCCGTCTGCCTCCTCGGACGCCAATGCGACCGCAGGATTGTTGAGCCCCAAGCGACCACAGAATCCTCTTAGGCATCGCCTCGTGTGATCGCCCGCCATGGTGCAACAACCTGTTGCACTATAACGGAAGCCTGGGAGAATTTGTGTCTGCTCCTCTTTACCTGACGCTCGACGAAGTCATTAAACGCTATCGCAACCAGATCAGCGAGGGCACGCTGCGCAATTGGCGATCTAAGAGGATCGGCCCATCGTTCATCAAAATCGGCAAAGCAGTTCTATACCCGGTCATCGAGCTAGATCGCTGGGATCGCTCAAACCTCATCCTATGCCAACGCACGCGACATCTCCCTTTTGATACCGTTGAGACTGAGACCTGCGAAATGTGAGCGTCGGGATGAGCCCCCGTCCCGTTGGCGGGGGCAAAGCCTGCTGCAGCGAACGGTCCCGAACACTGCTACCAGAGAGGCACTTGTCCCGATCTGCATTCTCCCGTAACCGTGGTTTGCCAGGAACTCGTGATCCTGCATGCGTTTCTGGAAGCGGCAAGGATCAGGCGGAATACGGCGGGATGGTCACAGAACGTCATTTGTTCCAGACACCAAACCCATACCCCAGTCCATTCGATACTTCTCATAACGTACTGATAAACAAAGAATTATTTCTTTGGCTGTTTTGGTCCATAATCACCCAAGTGGTGATCCGACACCCTCGCGCGCCGATATCGATATGACGAAAACGATCATCGACACCGCCAAGCCGCTCGGCATCACGGTGCATGACCACATCGTCATCGGCAAGGACGGGCATATCAGCATGAAGGGATTGAGGCTGATCTGACCCTCGTGCCGTCAGGCCACCTGCACCAGGTGCCCTGCCGAAACCTCGCGATATTCCCGCTTCGGCGGCCGGTAATCCATCGGACGGACCGGGCTTTTCAGCTCGTCGTTCGAGATGCCGCGACGGATGCCGCGGCGGGCCGGGTCCGGCACCGGAACGGCGGCCATCAGCTTCTTCGTATAGGGATGCTGCGGATTGTCGAAGACCGCCGGCCGCGGGCCGATCTCGACGATCTCGCCGAGATACATGACCGCGACGCGATGGCTCACCCGTTCCACCACGGCCATGTCGTGGCTGATGAACAGGAAGGCGAGATTGAGGCTCTGCTGCAGGTCGAGCAAAAGGTTGCAGACCTGCGCCTTGATCGACACATCGAGCGCCGAGACGCTTTCGTCGGCGACGATCACTTTCGGATCGAGCGAGAGCGCCCGGGCGATCGCGATGCGCTGGCGCTGACCGCCGGAAAACTCATGCGGATAACGGCCCGCCATGTCCGGTGAAAGGCCGACCTTGCGCAACAGATCAGCGGTTTTCTCCTTCGCTTCCTTCGCCGTGCCGAGCTTGTGCTTGATGAAAGGTTCGGCGATTGCCGCCCCCACCGTCATGCGCGGATTGAGCGAGGAGAAAGGGTCCTGGAAGATCATCTGGATCGTCTTGCGCATATTGCGCAATCCGACCTGATCGAGCCGCAGCACGTCGTAGCCGTCGAGCGCCACCTCTCCGCCGGTCGGCTCGATCAGCCGCATGACCGAACGGCCGGTCGTCGACTTGCCGCAGCCGGATTCACCGACCAGTGACAAGGTTTCGCCCTGGAAGAGATCGAAGGAAATATCCTCCACCGCATGGACCGCGCCGGTCTGCCGGGCGAAGAGACCGGAGCGGACCGGAAAGCGGGTGACGAGGTTCTTCACCGCCAGGACGGGCGTCCTGCCGCTCGCCACCGTGCCCGCAACTTCCTGCGGCTCAGCCGCCTCGCCGGTCTTCATGTCGACCACCGCGAAACGGGTGGGCCATTTTCGGTCCTGCATCGAACCCAGTTTCGGCACGGCGGACAGAAGCGCCCGCGTATAGGGATGCTTGCCGCGGTGGAAAATCTCCTCGGTCGGACCGCTTTCGACCGCCTCGCCGCGGTACATGACGATGGTGCGGTCGGCGATCTCCGCCACCACGCCCATGTCATGGGTGATGAAGAGCACCGACATGCCCTCCTCTTCCTGCAGCACCTTGATGAGATCGAGGATCTGTCCCTGAATGGTGACATCGAGCGCGGTGGTGGGCTCGTCGGCGATCAGCAGCTTCGGCTTCGAGGCAAGCGCCATGGCGATCATGACGCGCTGGCGCATACCGCCGGAGAACTGGTGCGGATAGTCGTCGAAGCGCGCCGAAGCGTTCGGGATTCGGACCTTTTCAAGAAGCCGCACGGTTTCGGCGCGCGCTTCCTGTTTCGAAAGCCCCTTGTGGCGTGTCAACACTTCGGAAATCTGCCTTCCGATGGTGAAGATCGGGTTCAGCGAGGTCATCGGCTCCTGAAAGATCATCGCCGCGGCGTTGCCGCGCACGCCGCGCATCTCCTTTTCGGAAAGCGCCAGAAGCTCCTTGCCGTTGAGAAGGATCTTTCCCTCGATACGGCTGGAGCCCGGCGCCAGGAGCCGCATGATCGACAGCGAGGTGACGCTCTTGCCGGAACCGCTCTCGCCGACGATCGCGACCGTTTCGCCGGGGCGCACGTCGAAGGAGACGTCGCGCACGACGCTCTTCCATTCGCCGTCGACCAGGAAGGAGGTCGTGAGGTTCCTGACGGAAAGGACGGGGGCTTCGCTCATGACGGCTTCCCTCATTTAAGGCTTCCACGGGGTTGCGAAGGAGGCCGAGGGCCGGCCTTCCGCCTCGCGGGCGGCTTCCAGCTCGGCGATCTTCTCATCGATGACGCGGCGGTCGATCATGCCATGCGGGTTCTCCCGCGTCGGCATGGTCTCGGCGACATGCAGGTACCGTTCCTGCGCCACGGCATAAAGCCGGCGCAATTCCTTGAGCGGATCGGCGTGGTCGTCCGCGTGAATGCGCAGCCAGGCATAATCCTGATCGCGATAGAGGACGAGTGCCGCGGACTGCTTGCCGCGCTTGTCGCCGCCGGCGGCCTCTCCCGCATCCATGGCGTCGAGCAGGCGTTCGGCAAGCGGCGCGCCGGCGGCAACTTTCTCCTTGTAGACGCGCAGCGTCTCCGCGATCACCTCGGGCCCGGCCAGCATGTTGCCGGCGACGGAAACGTTGTCGTCCACCAGATGGCCGGCCCAGTCGATGCAGATCTCGCCCGTATAAGCGGCGTTGCGGCCGTTCGCGTCGATGAGATGGAACTGGCGCTGCCGTCGTCCGTCGTCGCGGGCCGTCAGCGTCTCGATGATCTCTTCCGGCGACTTGCCCTCTTCGAGCAGCTTCAGGCCGTCGGTGCCGTAGAGCGGGCTGACGAAGGCCTGCGTGGCGACGGCTCCCACCCTGCCCTTGATATGCGGCACGGCGGCGCCGACCGCGAAGAAGCGGCTGGCGACCGCAATGCCGAAATGGCCGGTCTCAGGATCGCGTGCGACGATCGACCAGGTCATGGCTATCTCCCCACCGCATAGGCCTGCATCAGGCGGGGCGTCGCCGCCGCCCGCATCAGGCCGTCCGCGTCGCGGCGCGCCGCCGTCAGGCGACCGACGCTCCACGGATCGGCGACGGTGACCTGATGGCCGCGGCGGCGAAGCTCGGCCAGCACCTCGGGGCCGACATTGCTTTCCACCATGATGTTGCCCGGCTCGCGGGTGCGCGGGTAGAACGAGCCCGGGAAATGGGTCGTGTGGAAGAGCGGCATGTCGATCGCCGCCTGCAGGTTCTTTTTGTGATGCACGTAGCGCAGGAAGAAGGGAAGCTGCCACTGGTCCTGCTGGTCGCCGCCGGGCGTGCCGAAGACCAGTGTCGGCCGGCCCTGATGCAGCGCGAGCGACGGTGTGAGCGTCGTGCGCGGACGCTTTCCCGGTTCGAGCGAGGTCGGCAGGCCGGGCTTCAGCCAGAACATCTGGGCCCGCGAATTCAGCGCGAAACCGAGCCCCGGGACGATCGGCGAGGATTGCAGCCAGCCGCCGGACGGCGTGGTCGAGACCATGTTGCCCCAGCGGTCGATGACGTCGATATGCACGGTGTCGCCGCGCTTTTCGGAGAGGTGCGACATGGTGGGCTCATAGACCGCGCCCTCGCCGCTCACCTCGCCCAGCATCGCCATCGTGAGCTCGAACTGATGGTCGTAACCCGGCACGCGGCCGGGACGCAGTTCGAGCGAAGCCTGCCCGCCGATCAGCTTGCGGCGCTCGGCGTTATAACCTTCCGACAGCAGGTATTCGGTCGGGATCTGCGCGAAATCCGGATCGCCGTAATAGACTTCGCGGTCGGCATAGGCGAGCTTCATGGCTTCCACGACCACGTGCACGAAATCGGCGCCGGAAGGGTCCATGGAGGAGAGGTCGAAGCCCTTCAAGAGCGCCAGCGACTGCAAAAGCACCGGCCCCTGCCCCCAAGCCGGCGTCTTGGCGACCGTCCAGTCGTGGTAGTCGTAGGTCTGCGGCGCCTCGACCGTCCCCTTCCAGTTCGCCATGTCCTGCGCCGTCAGCACGCCCTTGTGGCGGGAGCCGCTCGCATCCATGACTTCCGCCGTGCGGACATAAGCGTCGATCGCCTCGGCCACGAAGCCGCGATAGAAGACGTCGCGCGCCGCTTCGATCTGGTTCTCGCGGCCGCTCTTCGCCTCGGCCTCTGCGATGACGCGCTTCCAGGTCTCGGCGAGGACCGGGTTCTTGAAGTTGGAGAGCGGCTCCGGAGCGGTGCCGCCCGGAAGCCAGGTCGCGTAGGAAGTCGGCCATTCCTTCTCGAAGAAGCCCGCGAGCCCCTTGATGGTGGCCGAGACGCGGGCAAGCACCGGATGACCGTTCTCAGCGTAGTAGATCGCCGGCTCCAGCACGTCGCGGACGCTCATCGTGCCGTAGTCGCGCAGCATCAGCATCCAGCCGTCGAAGGCGCCGGGAATGACGGTCGCGAGCAGGCCGTCGCCGGGGATCATCGTCAGGCCTTCGGATGTGTAGTGCTCGATGGTCGCGCCCGCCGGCGCAGGACCCTGAGCGCAGATGACCTCGACCTTGTCCTTTTTCTTCGAATAGAAGACGGCCGGCATGTCGCCGCCGGGGCCGCAGAGATGCGGCTCGACGATCTGCAGCACGAAGCCGGTCGCGACCGCTGCATCGAAGGCGTTGCCGCCCTTTTCGAGGATCGCCATGCCGACCGCGGACGCGATCCAGTGGGTCGACGTGACGACCCCGAACGTGCCGAGGATTTCGGGCCTTGTGGTGAATTCGGTCATTCTCGGAAATCCTTTTTGAAACTCATGCTTTGCCCGGTCATTACGCCTCACGGGGATCCAGCGCGTCGCGCAGGCCGTCGCCCAGAAGATTGAAGCCTATGACGACGAGGAAAATTGCGATACCCGGCCACAGCGCCATCCACGGGGCCTGGCTCAGGAAATTCTTGGCGACGTTCAGCATCGATCCCCAGGACGGCGCCGGCGGCTGCTGGCCGAGGCCGAGGAAGGAAAGGCTCGCCTCGGCGATGATGGCGGTGGCGATCGTCAGCGTCGCCTGCACGATGATCGGTGCCACGACATTCGGCAGGACATAGCGGACCATGATTTCAACGTGGTTCAGCCCGACGGCGCGCGCACCTTCGACATAATCCTCCGTCTTGACCGCCAGCACTTGGCCGCGCGTCAGCCGCACGAAGATCGGCATGGCGGAGAGCCCGATCGCGATCATCGCGTTCATCAGGCTCGGGCCGAGGAAGGCCGCGAGCGCGATCGCCATGATGAGAAAAGGCATGGCGAGCAGCGCCTCGGTGATGCGCGAGATCACCATGTCCACCCAGCCGCCGAAATAGCCGGAGATGAGGCCGAAGGGCACCCCGATGCAAACAGCGATGGCGACGGAGAAGACACCGGCCATCAGCGAGGCCTGCGCTCCCCAGATCATCCGCGAGAGGATGTCGCGGCCGAGATCGTCGGTGCCGAGCCAGTGCATGGCGGACGGCGCCTTGCGGATCGCCGACCAGCTCGTGGCGACGGGGTCGATGATCGGCAGGATCGGCGCTGCGACCGCCAGAATCGTGAAGAACAGGACGATCACGGCGCCGACGAGTGCCGATTTGTTGCGCTTCATCTTGCGCCAGGCGCGGCTCTGCTCCCGCTTCGCGGCCACGGAGGACACGGCTTGGTCTATCGTGGTCATAGGGTCGCCCTCAGACGCGGATTGAGCAGGACATAGAGCACGTCCGCTATGAGATTCATGAGGATGAAGCCGACCGCCGTGCAGAGCACGACTCCCTGCACCACCGCATAGTCGCGGTTGAAGACGGCATCGACGATCAGCTTGCCGAAGCCCGGAATGGTGAAGATCTGCTCGGTCAGCACCGCACCGGCGAGCAGCTCGCCGAAGAGCAGCGCCGAAAGTGTGACGACCGGCAGCAGCGCGTTGCGGAAGCTGTGGCTCAGCACCACCTCGCGCGGCGAAAGCCCCTTGGCGCGGGCGGTGCGGATATAATCGGCGCTGAGCACGCCGACCATGGCCGAGCGGGTGTGGCGCATCAGCGTGGCGGCAAGCGCGTTGCCGAGCACGAAAGCCGGCATGATCATGGTCTGAAGCGAGCGGACGGGATCGACGAAGATCGATTCATAGCCCGAGGCCGGCAGCCAGCCGAGCTGCACGGAGATCAGCAGGATCAGCATGATGCCGAGCCAGAAATTCGGGATGGAAAGGCCCGAGAGCGCCACAATGTTGGCGATGTAATCGATCGCCGTGTTCTTCTTCACCGCCGCCAGGATGCCGATCGGAATGCCGATCAGCATGGCGAAGAACATCGCCATGACGGCGAGCTGGATCGTCACCGGCAGCTTCTGGAGGATCAGCTCCAGGACCGGCTGGTTGGTGCGCAGCGAGATGCCGAAATCGCCGGTGAGCACGCCGCCCAGCCAATAGAAATATTGCACGACGACGGGATCGTTCAGCCGGTACTTGTCGCGCAGGAATTCGATGACCGCCGGATCGCGCTCCTCGCCGGCCATGGCGAGAATCGGATCGCCCGGCAGCAGCTTCTGCAGCGAAAAGACGAAGATGGAGATGATCAGCAGGGTCGGGATCGCGACCAGGAGACGCTTTCCGATGTAAACGGGCATGGTGCCGCCCCCGTATTTGCAAAATGCGTTTCAAGGATGCGTGGGAAAGTGCCGCATGAGAAAGCTCCCATGCGGCGCAAGCGGATCAACCTTTCTTGACGCCCTGCAGGCGGATCATGCCGTCAGGAGAAGGCACGAAACCGGTGACGCTCTTCTTGTAAGCCCAGATCCACGACTGATGGCCGAGATAGATGACCGGCAGTTCGTCGTTGAGGATCACCGACGCGGCATCGTATTTCTGCTTGCGGACCGCGTCGTCGGTCGAGGCGCGCGCCTCGTTCAGCAGCTTGTCGACTTCCGGGTTGCAGTATTTGGTATCGTTGATGCCGCCCTTGCAGGTGATGAACTGGTGGATATTGCCATCCGGATCGACACGGCCGGACCAGTCGGAGCGGCTGAGCTGATAGTTGCCGCGGGTCTGCTCGTCGAGAAGCGTGGCGAATTCCGTCGATTTCAGGCTGACGTCGAAGCCGGCTTCGGCGACCATCGACTGGACGATCTGCATCATCTGCTGCGCGACCGGATTGTTCGGAATCTGCATCTCGATCGGAACGCGCTCGAAACCGGCTTCCTTGATCAGCGCCTTGGCCTTCTCCACGTCGCGGGCCGGAACGGGCAGCGCCTTGTTGAACCACGGGCTGTTCGGCGGGAACGGCTGGTTGCCGCCGACGGCCGTGCCTTCGTAGACGATCTGGTTCAGCGCATCGCGGTCGATCGCCAGCGAAAAGGCCTGGCGCAGGCGCTTGTCCTTGCCGAACGGGTTGTCGGCGCGCGGGCCGTTGCCGATGTTCGCATAGAGCGCCATGTAGCCGATGTTGACGACGGAATCGAAACCGAGTTTCGTGTCGGACTTGACGGCCGCCACGTCGGTCGGCGCCAGGCGTTCCATGAAGTCGAGATCGCCGGACTGCAGGTTGGCAAGCCGGACGGTGGTATCCGGGATCGGGAGGTAAGTGACCTTGTCGATGAAGATCTTGTCCTTGTCCCAGTAATCGGCGAATTTTTCGAGGACGATGCGGTCCTGCTGGACGCGCTCGACGAACTTGAACGGGCCGGCGCAGACGGGCTTGGAGCCGAAATTGGCGCCGAGTTCCTTGGCCGCCGTCGGCGAGACGATCATCCCGGCGCGGTCCGAAAGCTGCGCCAGCAACGTGACATCCGGCGCCTTCAGCGTGAACTTGACCTCCAGCGGACCGGCCGCCTCGACCTTGGCGACTGAGGCAAGCTCGCTCTTGCGGCGGGATTCCGGCAGGCTGATGTTGCGCTCGATCGTCGCGACGACGGCTGCGGCATCCAGCGCCGTGCCGTCGTGGAACTTGACGCCGTCGCGGATCTTCATGGTCAGTTCCTTGGCGTCGGCGGACCAATTCCACTCGGTCGCGAGCTGGGGAACGATCTTCAGGTCCGGAGAAACGTCGACCAGCTTGTCGCATAGGGCGGTATAGACGATACGGCCCACGAAGGTGCGGGACTGGGCCGGATCGAGAACGTCGGCATCGTCCTGGAGGCCGATGCGAAGCTCTGCGGACAGGGCCGGAAAGGCGAACAGCGCGCCGGCAAGCAGCGCGGTCGTCAGCTTGGTAAGTCGCTTCATTGTGATCATTCCTCTCTTTTGGTTTTCAGGTCTTCTCGTTTCGGCCGATTTGCCGGCTTCTCATACGGTCGCGTCCTGCGCCCGAAATTCTTCCGAGCCATCCCCGGCATCCGAACCGGGGACGGCATGGTCGTGCTCCATGGAGGTCGCCCGGATAAGCCGTTCCTGCAGCGTCAGCATGTGCTCGCGCATCGCCTCGCCGGCACGCGACGGATCCCGTGCGGCAATCGCCTCGATGATGTTCTTGTGCTGCGCGTAGGAGACCTCGAAGGCATTCTTGCCGGAGCGGGCGCGCTCGCGAACCGCCCGCCATGCCTCATCCTGCCGCACGCGGTTGATCACGTCGAAAATGGACAGGAAAAGACGGTTGCCGGCGCTCTGGGCGATCAGCCGGTGCAATGCGCCGTCCCAGAGTTCGCGGGCGTCGGCGTCGCTGCTTTCGATGATCTTCCGTGCAAGCTCGCGCATCTTTTCCACGTCGCGCGGCCTGGCGCGCATGGCGGCAAGCTGGGCGAGCTGCGGCTCGATCCTGAGACGGACCTCCATCAACTCCATGAAGTCGGTGCCGGCGACGATGTCGCCAAGATGTTCGCTGAAACGGTCGGGACGTTCGCCGATGAACGTACCCGACCCCTGGCGGCGCCAGATCAGCCCTTCCGCTTCAAGCACTTCCAATGCGCGGCGCACCACCCGGCGGCTGATCCCGAGCATCTCGGCCAATGCCCGTTCCGTCGGCAGGCGCCCTTCCGAACCGAGTTCCCCCGCCCCCAGAAGCTCCCTGAGGCGGTCGAGCGCATAGTTCGAGTTGTCGTGAGCCTCGCCTGTTTTCCCCTGTACCATTTTCTGGACCAATTTTTAATTGGTTCCAATGGATGGCATTTCCAGGCCTGCGTCAAGGCAATTTTTCGGCAATTTTCGCAATGCACAAAATCTATGCAGAACGTTCGGAATCGAGGCTTGAATGCGCCGCAATCAAAACTTTAGAATAGGCCGCTACAAGGGAATCGAGAGCACGGCCGCATTGCGGCGGTGGGTAGTTTCGAAGCGGAGCACTTCATGAACCAATACGACCTCATCGTCGTCGGCAGCGGACCGGCCGGTCGCCGCGCCGCCATTCAGGCGGCCAAACTCGGCAAGAAGGTCCTGGTCATCGAACAGGGAAAAAGGGTGGGCGGCGTCTCCGTCCATACCGGGACAATCCCGTCGAAAACCCTGCGCGAGACCGCTCTCAACCTCTCCGGCTGGCGCGAGCGCGGCTTCTACGGCCGGGCCTATCGCGTCAAGCAGGAGATCAGCGCGGAAGACCTGCGCCGCCGCCTCATCATCACCCTCGACCACGAAGTCGAGGTGCTGGAGCACCAATTCGCCCGCAACCGGGTGCAAAGCATTCGCGGCAAGGCGACCTTCGTCACGCCCGATACGCTGGCGATCGCCAAGGACGACGGAGAAATCCTGCACGTCACCGGCAAATCGATCCTGCTCGCCGTCGGCACCAAGCCCTTCCGACCTGATTATATGCCCTTCGACGGCAGGACGGTCGTCGACAGCGACGAGTTACTGGAAATCGAGGAACTGCCGCGTTCCATGGTGGTCATCGGCGCCGGCGTCATCGGCATCGAATATGCGACCATCTTCTCGGCGCTCGACACCGCTGTCACCGTCATCGATCCGAAGCCGACCATGCTCGATTTCATCGACAAGGAGATCGTCGAGGATTTCACCTATCAGCTGCGAGACCGCAACATGAAGCTCTTGCTCGGCCAGAAGGCCGAGAAGGTGGAGCGGCTCCCCGACGGCAAGGTTTCGATTGAGGTCGATACGGGCCGCAAGATCATCACCGACATGGTGCTCTTCGCCGCCGGCCGCATGGGCGCCACCGACACGCTGAATCTCGCCGCCGCCGGGCTCGAAGCCGACAGCCGCGGCCGGCTCAAGGTCGATCCGGAAACCTTCGAGACCTCCGTTCCCGGCATCTACGCCGCCGGCGACGTCGTCGGCTTTCCGAGCCTTGCTTCGACCTCCATGGAACAGGGGCGCATCGCCGCCCGCGTCGCCGTGGGCGCAATCGCCAAGGAGCCGCAGAAATATTTCCCCTACGGCATCTATGCCGTGCCGGAAATCTCCACCTGCGGCCTGACGGAAGAGGAGATGAAGGAGCGCGGCATTCCCTACGAATGCGGCATCGCCCGCTTCCGCGAGACTTCGCGCGGCCATATCATGGGCCTCGATACCGGCCTGCTGAAACTCATCTTCTCGCTGAAGACCCGCCGCCTGCTCGGCGTGCATATCGTCGGCGAAGGCGCGACGGAACTCGTCCATATCGGCCAGGCCGTCCTCAATCTCAAAGGTACGGTCGAATATTTCGTCGAGAACACGTTCAACTACCCGACGCTTGCCGAAGCCTACAAGATCGCCGGCCTCGACGCCTGGAACCGCATGGGGGAGCTGCCGAAGGAAGCTCCGGTCGCAACCGCTCAGCCGCTCGACACCGCCACGACGACCACCGCGACGGACAAGAAAAAAGCCGCCTCGAAGTGAGGCGGCCTTCCAAGAGCTCGACATGAAATGGCCCCTTTCGGGGCCATTGTCGTCGGTATTAACGCGAATAGAATTCGACGACCAGCTGCGGCTCCATGATGACGGCGTAAGGCACGTCGGAGAGGCTGGGGACGCGAGCGAAGGTGGCAACCATCTTGTTGTGGTCGACTTCGATATAGTCCGGAACGTCGCGCTCTGCGAGCTGCACCGCTTCGAGGACCGAAACGAGCTGCTTCGACTTCTGGCGGACTTCGATGACGTCGCCGGCCTTGCAACGGTAGGAACCGATGTTGACCCGAACGCCATTGACGGTCACATGGCCGTGGTTGACGAACTGGCGGGCCGCGAAGACCGTCGGAACGAACTTGGCGCGGTAGACGATCGCGTCGAGGCGCGATTCCAGAAGGCCGATCAGGTTCTCCGAAGTGTCGCCCTTGCGGCGGTTGGCTTCGTCGTAGATCGCGCGGAACTGCTTTTCGCGCAGATCGCCGTAATAACCCTTGAGCTTCTGCTTGGCGCGCAGCTGCACGCCGAAGTCGGAGAGCTTGCCCTTGCGGCGCTGGCCGTGCTGGCCCGGGCCGTATTCACGGCGGTTGACCGGGGACTTCGGACGGCCCCAGATGTTTTCGCCCATACGGCGGTCGATTTTGTACTTGGACGATTCGCGCTTGCTCATCGTATTTCCTTCTCAACAGGTTACACCGGTCTGTTGCCAAACCGGATCAAGGAAACACGCCCTCCTCTGAACCCTGATTCAAGAGCTCTGACAGGTTTCTCACGAAAGCGATCGGAGACAACCACGGGACATGTCAAATGAAACACCGGGCGTCGCCACCCGGTGTTGGCGGGGTCTTTAGGCGGATGTCATGGAAATGTCAACAGGTGCTGCATTAACCATTCGGCAAGGCCATCCGCAATCTTTCTTTGATAGCCGGCAAATATCTCCCATTTATATAGACGGGAGGTACCGTGCCATGCGCCAGAAAGCCTGGAGCAATCCGCTTAGAATTGAAGATCCGGAAACCGGAGCCGTCCGCACGGTCAAGACCGTCCGCCAGGCGAAGACCTTGCTCGACCGCCACTGGCCCGCCTATCACGGCAGCCAGTACCATCGTGCCGAGCGGACCTGCGGAGAAGCGCTGGAGGGCAGATCGGCCCCTTCGGAGGCTCGGCAGGCTTTCATCGCCGCGGCGGTGGAAGCGCATTTCCACATCCAGTAGCCGCTCACTCCGCCGCAGCCCGTATTTCGCCCTCGTCCGGCGCATCGGCATTCCCCGGCGCGGTCTCCGCTTGCAGATCGGGGAAGGCGACGATGCGCTTTCCGGAAAAATCCGCATGCACGACGATCAGCCCCTGCTCCTCGAAATAGCCGAGCAGGCGCCGCGCGCGTCTTGCGGAATGAGTGCCGTAGGCGCGTGCTATGCGGGCGTCCGACGGACACGGCTCTCCCGATATCGCGGCCTTCGCCATCATCAGGAAGACGCCCTGAAGATCATCCGAAACACCGGCCGACAGGGAAAGAGCCGTTTGCCACGCCTCACTGGCCGCGGTCTCCGCATCGACGCCGGCCCGGGCGATCGCCACGCGACGGCGGAACTCGGAAAGCGAGAGCGGCGGCCCGGCCAGGCGACGCATGCGGGCGCGCACCAGAAAATCCTGATAGAGCACCGAATCCGTCCGGTAAGCCGATTGCGGATCGTCGAGGATTTCCGAGAGCACAACGGAAAGCCGCTCCTCCCGCTCTTCCGGCGAAAGCTCCGGCTGAGGAGCGCGCGGTTCCTGCGGCGCCGACGAGGTTGCGGCCGGTGTAGACCGCGACAGCTCGGCCAGAATATCCGTCGTCGGACGAGGAGCGGGCGTCGGCCGGCGTGCCGCCGTGATCGGCCGGGCGAATTCCTCCGGATCGGGCGTGAAGATCAGGTCCTCGACATCCTGCGGCGCGTCCGGCAGCGGCATCAGCTTGGGGCTGGAGGAGCGCGCCGAGGTTTCCACCGCGCCGATGACGATCGGCAGAGGCCGGCGCGACAAAGCCGGGCCGAGGGCGACGAAATTGCCACGCTTGAGATCCCGGAACATTTCCGCCTGGCGGCGGTCCATGCCGAGCAGGTCGGCGGCGCGCGCCATGTCGATATCGAGGAAGGTGCGGCCCATCAGGAAGTTGGACGCCTCCGCCGCGACGTTCTTGGCAAGCTTCGCCAGGCGCTGGGTGGCGATAACGCCGGCAAGACCGCGCTTGCGGCCGCGGCACATCAGATTGGTCATGGCGCCGAGCGAGAGTTTTCGCGCGTCTTCGGAAACGTCGCCGCCGACGGAGGGCGCAAACATCTGCGCCTCGTCCACCACGACGAGCACCGGATACCAGAACTCGCGATCGGCATCGAAGAGGCCGTTGAGGAAAGCGCCCGCGGTGCGCATCTGCTCCTCGAGATCGAGCCCCTCCAGCGTCAGAACACAGGATACGCGGTTCTTCCGGATGCGGTTGGCGATGCCGGCGAGCTCGGCTTCCGTGCGCTCGCCATCCACCACCACATGGCCGAACCTGTCCGACAGCGTGACGAAATCGCCTTCCGGATCGATCACAACCTGCTGCACCCAGGGCGCCGACTGCTCTAGCAACCGCCGCAGGAGATGGGATTTGCCGGAGCCGGAATTGCCCTGCACGAGCAGGCGGGTGGCCAGAAGCTCCTCGATATCGAGCTTGGCGGGATCGCCCCCGGCCACAGTTCCCATATCGATGCCGACCTGCAATGCACTTCCCTCGTATGCCGTCTCTTCGCGGTGACTCACTGGACCCGCGACTCCCGAGCCATAACAGAGACCGGGATTCGTTTCGCCGGGCAAGAGCGAAAATGCACAGGGTTGTGTGATCGGCTTCAGGAGGCGGCCCTTCGATAAAAGGCCAGAGACCCTGCGAGCGCCAGAAGCGCGCCACCGCAGAGCCGGTCCAGCCAGAGCGCGCCCTTCTTTTTCAGAAGATGCACGGCCCGCGAACCGAGCAGCGCATAGGCGAACATAACCGCAAAATCGATAAGCCCGAAGACGATCGCAAGGATCGCGTATTGCGGCACCTGCGGCGCACCGGCCGTGATGAACTGGGGCAGGAAGGCCGAGAAGAACAGGTAGCCCTTGGGATTGGTGACCGCGACGAGAAAACTTTTCAGGAAGATCGACGTAGCGGAACCCGAGCCGGAAACCGCGGCATCTTCCGTTACGTCAAGCGAGCCCTTCGAGCGCAGAAGCATGATGCCGAGGAAGGCGAGATAGCCGGCGCCCAGCCATTTGACGACCGAGAACCAGAATTCGGAAGCCGCGAGCAGCGCGCCGAGGCCAAGCGCCACGGCACCGATCAGCACGAAATCGGAGAGCACGGCACCTGCCATGCCCGGCAGCGCGCGGCGCAGGCCGTAGCGGGAACCGTTGGTCAGCGCGAGCAGCACGGTCGGCCCAGGCGTCGCAATGCCGATGAGAGCGACGATCGCGAAGGCAAGCAGGGTCACTTCGTTCACTGGCTTTCTCCTACCAGAGGTTTCTGCCGTCGATGACCGTATGCGGCCATTCCTCGGCGTCGAAATCGTCGAACAGCCTCGCGTTCACGCCGAAGCGGCGCGTCTTGCCGTCCCATGTCCCGTCCAGCTGGAAATCCGGGCTGTCGCTGTAGGTCGTGCAGCCACAGGTGCCGCAAAAATGATGCGCCACCAGTCTGGAGTTCCAGCGGTAGACCCGGTCGCTCGCCGGATCCGCCTTCACATGCACCCGCTTCGGCTCGTAATAGGCGTAAAGCGCGCCCCGCCTCGAGCAGAAGGTACAGGTACAGCGGGTGAGCGCCTGCGGCAGCTCGCCGTCGATCTCGAAAACGGTCTCGCCGCAATGGCAACGTCCGGTCAGCATATGCTCCTCCTCCCAGATAAAAGCTTATGCGGTGGCGCGCTTGAAACCGATCGAAAGCAGGCCGGCACCGATCATCAGCGAACCGCCGGTGCGGTTGACGATCTTCTGCACTTTCGGCTTGCGGATCTGGTTGCGCGCCAAGGCCGCCAGCAGGCCGTAAAGCGTCGCGTTCAATGTCGCGAGCGTCAGGAAGGTGGCCTCGAAGATCGCCATCTGCAGGAAGAGCGGCTTCGAAAGATCGAGGAACTGCGGCAGGAAGGCCACGAAGAAGACGATGCTCTTCGGATTGAGCGCCGTCACCGCATAGGCATGCAGGAAGACGCGGAAAGGCTTGGCCGACTGCGTCTCCGCCTCATCGACCTCGGCCGTCCGTTCGGACACCGGAGCGCGCCAGAGCTTGATCCCGAGATAGATGAGATAGGCCGCCCCCACCCATTTCAGCACCGTGAAGAGCGCCGCGGAGGTCGCAAGCAGCGCGCCGAGGCCGAGCATGGAGGCGGTCATGGCGGTGAAGTCACCGAGCGCGACGCCGGCGACGGTCGCGGTGGCGACCCTGCGGCCGTGGCTCAGCGCATAGGAGATGACGAGCAGGATCGTCGGCCCCGGAATGGCGAGCAGCACGGACGAAGCGGCGACGAAGGCAAGCCAGTGTTCGAGCGACATTTTCGAAATTCCTCCAGAGAAGGAGGCGAGCAAGCCACCGATTTTTTCACTTGGCAAGGGTCTTCTTTCAGTGCCCATATGTAAAGCACACTTGACACTCACGCAAAAGCGAGTGATGTAAAGGAAGCTTTACAAAGGAGAGTTCAATGCTCAGTGGCCGATACTTTAAGGAGTTCGCCGCCGGAATGGCGGCTTATGGCGCCTCCGTTGCGCTGATGGCCTACGTGCTGCCCCTGGTCGAGAATCCGATTTTGCGACCCCTGGTTGCTCTGCTACCTATGGTGCCCGCCCTCACGGTCTGCTGGGTGGTGTTGCGTCAGTTGAGGCGCATGGACGAACTGCAGCAGAGAATCCAGATCGAGGCCATAGGACTTGCCTTTGCCGGTACCGCCGTCATCACCTTTGGGTACGGCTTTCTCGAAATCGTCGGCTTTTCCCGCCTTTCGATGTTCGTGGTCTGGCCGCTCATGGCAACGCTTTGGATCGTCGGAACGATCGTCGGCAACCGGCGCTATCGATAAGCAATGAAAAACCACATTAGACGACTGCGGACGGAAAGAGGCTGGTCGCAGGCAGAACTGGCGAGCCGGCTGGAGGTGTCGCGTCAAACGGTGAATGCTCTGGAAACGGGCCGCTACGATCCCAGCCTGCCGCTGGCGTTCCGGATCTCACGGCTCTTGTCGATGCCGATCGAGCAGATATTCGAGGAGGAATGAGGGCGCCAGCACCGGATTGGCCCCCGCTTTACCGAAAGTTTGCCGATCCTCTAGTGGCGCTGCGCGATTTTCCCTGATCGCCGTGGAGCCGTCTCACGACGTTCCTGCCGGGATTAGACAAGGCCGCCTTTCGCCGCCTCCTATACCCTCAATCCGAAACCCTGCATCAGCCGCCGCGTCGCGAAATCCGGACTGCCGGAGGTGAAGACGGCGAAATCGTAATTGTCGGGATGCTCGGCACCGTCGACCAACGGCACCTTGCGACGCGCTTGCCTCGCGATCGCCTCGGCGGGATCGAGCCAATCGACCGGCCAGGGCGCAAGCCGCCGGAAGACATTCGCCATGAAGGGATAATGCGTGCAGGCGAGCACGACGATGTCGGTCTTTTTCCCGTCCTTGTCGATGAAGCACGGTGCAATCTCCGCCATGACCGTCTCGTCGGAAATCGCCTCTCCGCGGATGTAGGCCTCCGCCATGCGGGCGAGATTTTCCGAGCCGACGAGCCTGACATGGCATTGCGTCGCAAAGGACTGGATGAGATCGCGGGTATAAGCGCGCTTCACCGTTCCCGGGGTCGCGAGCACGGAAACGAGACCGGAGCGGGTGCGTTCGGCTGCCGGCTTGATCGCCGGCACCGTGCCGACGAAGGTTGTCCCGGGGAATTTTTCGCGCAGGTCCGAACCGGCCAGCGTGAAGGCCGTGTTGCAGGCGATCACGCAGACTTCCGGATCGTATTCCTTCAGCAGCTTTTCGAAGAGAGAGAGAATGCGCTCCTTGAGCGCCGGCTCTTCCCAACCTCCGTAAGGAAAGCCCGCATCATCGGCGATGTAGACGAAGCCGCGTTCCGGCATCAGGACGCGCGCCTCGCGCAGCACCGTCAATCCGCCGATGCCGGAATCGAACATCAGCACCGGCTTCAATTCACTCGTCTGCGTCATTCCCCGTATTCTCCCCGATATCCCCTTGGGGATCGCCCGCCTTCTCCTGCTTCGGCCATCGCCGCGGAAAACGGTCGAGCGAACTGATGACGCCCCGGAACACGCTGATCTCCTGTTCCGTAAAACCCCGCCGCGAGATGACGGCGCGGAGATTGTCGATCATTTTTGGCTTTTTCGCGGGCGGATGAAAATAGTTGCGGGCGTCGAGCGCCTCTTCCAGATGCTCGAACAGGCCGAACAGCTGTTCCTTGGTGGAAGGCCGTTGCCCGACGGCCTGGAAAGGCGTCTCGCCGAGGTCCTCCATTCCCGATTTCATCCATTCGTAGGACATCAGAAGCACGGCCTGGGCGATGTTGAGCGAGGCGAAGGCGGGATTGACCGGAAACGTGACGATCTCGTCGGCGAGCGCCACCTCCTCGTTGGTAAGCCCCCAGCGCTCGCGGCCGAAGAGAATGCCGGTCTTTTCGCCTGCCCGGAATTTCGTCCGCAACGTCGTGGCGGCTATCACCGGCGACCGCACCGGCTTGAAGCCGTAACGCTCGCGCGCCGTGGTGGCATAGACGAAGTTCAGGTCCTCGATCGCCTCTTCGAGCGTCCCGTAGACCTTGGTTTCGTCGATCACGTGGTCGGCCTTGGAGGCGGCAGCGCGCGCCTTTTCGCTCGGCCAGCCGTCGCGCGGGTTGACGAGCCTGAGTTCGGCAAGGCCGAAATTGGCCATGGCGCGCGCCACCATGCCGATATTCTCGCCAAGCTGAGGCTCCACCAGCACGACCGCCGGCCCTTCCGCAATCAGTTCGCGCTCGCTGTTCGTCCCTGACATCTTTTGCTTCCGTCTCAAAGTTCGCGCCCGCAATAGCGGCGCAGGCGGCAATCGGCAAGTCTCACGCAACGGCGGGATAAAGCCGGCTCAGCATCGAGCCGATCATCTCGACGCCTATACGGGTACCATGCTTGAAGATCGGCAGGTGCCGGCCGGCGGCACGGCCGAGGTCGCGTTTGACCGAGAAGCATTCCGAGCCGCGCGGGGCGAGCGCATCGATATTCTGAAGCGTCTCTTCGAGCGCCGCCAGCACTTCCCCTTCCGGTTTCCTGCCCGCCTCCACCGCATTGCGGGCGAAGATGCGTGCCCAATAGGTGGCGCCGAGGAAGATTGCGAGTGTCTGGCGCACATGCCCCGGCCGCGTCACCACAGACCAGGAGGTGCCGAGCGGACGCGCGGCGACCGTCACCTCGCGATAGGCGGCGTCGAGCTTTCGCGACAGCTCGATCACCTCGAAACCGCCCTTACCCTCCTTGACCGCCGCCAGAAGCTGCCGCAGCCCGTCGAACCAGCGGCCCAATGCCTGATCGAGCGTCGAGCGGGTCGGCGCCGGGAAAACGAGAAAGGCGACCACGGTGCCGGCAATCGCACCGATCAGCGTTTCCTCGATCCTCAGCCACAGGAGATCGAGGGTCAGCGAGCCGATCAGACCGTAGATCAGGCAGAGCACGATCGAGATGAAGAAGGTCATCGCCGCGTAGGAAACCTGCAGGAAATAGAAGCCGAGGAAGATGCAAAGCGCCACGAGGGGCACCGAAATGACCGGTTGGGGACCGATCAGCGTCGCGAGCATCAGGCCGCTGGCGATGCCGGCGAGCGTGCCGATCGACCGCTGCAGCGCCCGCATTGCAGCGTCGCCGCGGGATTTGGTGTTGGTGAAGATCAGGAAGGCGGTCAGCACCGCCCAGAACCAGCGGTCGCGAGACAGCATGAGACCGAAGGCCATCGCGACGGCCGAGGCCACCGTGATCTGGATTGCGGCGCGGATCTGCGGGTTTTTGAGCGAGAAATCGGGTTTGGCCGCCGGTGTCGGCGCTGCGCCGTCGATCGTCCGGAAACCAGCGGCACGCCCCTCCTCGATGGCCATAGCAAGCGCCACCCTCGCCTTCTGCAGCCAGACGAGCGCGCGGGCGCTTTCCGACATGCGCTCGTCGTCTGCGACCGCCGCGCTTGCCGCTATCTTTTCCGCCATGTCCAGATCGTCTTCGATCAGCGCGTGGACGAGCACGAAGGGCGGCGGGGCCTCGAGCGACAGCACGATCGCGCTTTCGGCGGCGAGATGCACGTAGAAGATCGCCATGGCGAGCGCGGTGACCGGCTCGTTTTCCGGCTCGATCGCGCCTTCCGGCGGCCGCGGCAGAAATCCTTCCGCCATCAGCACCACGTCCTTCAGCCGCTCTTCGAGCTGGCGCAGTTCGCGCCTGTCCGCCTCGGTCGAGGAGCCGGCGCTCGAAAGGACCGCAAGCCGCATCAGGATGTCGCCCACCCTGCCCTGGATCGCCACGAGAGACTGGAGCAGATCGCGCCGCCAATCGTCCGGCAGCACGTAGGTGCGCACCAGATGACCGGTGACGACCGCGAGCGCCGGGCCGATCGCGCCGAGTGGCAGGTCGGCGAGACCCGGCCTCAGATAAGCGCCCATGAAATAGGAGGTGAAGGCGAACATGCCGACCGCGAAACCGCGCGGCCCGTAGACGCGTCCGACGGCGGCGCAGAGGATGACCACCAGGAACATCGGGTCGGAGATGTAGCGGTAATCCTCCAGCGCCGCGGCAAGCCCCACGCATGAGAGGCTCACCACGCCGCCGATCAGCCGCGTCTTCAACTGCTCGGCCGGCAGCCGGTCGCGCACCGCCACGCCGCCCTCGATCGAGAGGATGATGGCTAACCCGTAGGCGATCGAAGGCAGCGCCAGGCCGGCCAGATGGATCACCGCCAGGCAGGCGACGGTCGCCACGACCGTCAGCGTCACACGCCCCGCCATGCGGAAGCGCGACAGCGCGGGGTCACTTGCCAGCAGCCAATCCCTGATCTTGGCGGAAGCCCTCATCAACCACCCCAGGCGGGCAACGGCGCCCGCTCACCGGAATGGAATATATCTCCACAGGCGGATTCGGCGAGCCTGCTCATGCGTCTGCCAAGACCGGTCATTCGCCCTTGGCGATCGACTGCATCTCCTCGATCACCGAATCCCGCTCGCCGTCGGCGACGCGGTGGATGTCGTCGATCACCGGCTTGCCGTCCTCCTCGGTCACGTCGAAATGCACTTCGTTGACGCTGTCCTTCACGTCCGCTTCGTCCACGCAGGCCCACATCTTGAAGGTGACGGTCACGTCGGTCATGCCGTTGGCGCCCGGTGCCGAATTCATCTTGACCTCCTGCAGCGGACAGCCGTCCTGCGAACTGGTGATGACGTCGTAGCCGAAGGGGTCGCCCGGCTGGTTGTTCTCCGTCTCGTAGGCGGGATGTTTTGCCGCTTCCGCATAGGCCGCCTGGAACTTCTTGCTGAAGAGGCGCGCCAGCGGATCCGGATCGAAGATGTATTTCCATTCGCTGTCGACGGTATTCCAGTTGTCCTCGGTGATCTTCATCACTTGCCTGACGGGATCGGTGGCGTCGGCTGCCGCCGCAAGGGTGGAGATGAGCGAAAAAGCGATGGCGAGCGGCAGGGTCCGCATGGGAAGAATCCGGTTGTTCGAGTGAGATGCCCGGACATTAAACCCGGTTTGCGGTTTGACAAGGGCAATCCCGGGCTATCCTCGCGAAGTCGTCGGCGCGCGCCCCGCGGATGCACCGCGATTTCTCTCCCGAAAAGCCGTCTCGGACGGCCGAATGCCTTTGCGTTCCGGCCCGGCGATGCTATAGCGCACCCACCGGCGTCCACCCTTCGGGGCGCAAAAGGTCCCACTCACGTCCAAGAGGAATTCCATGCAAAAGATCAAGGTAGCAAACCCGGTCGTCGATCTCGACGGCGACGAGATGACCCGCATCATCTGGCAGCTCATCAAGGACAAGCTGATCCTTCCCTATCTCGATCTGGACATCGAATATTACGACCTCTCCGTCGAGAACCGCGATGCCACCAACGATCAGGTGACGATCGACGCCGCCAACGCCATCAAGAAGCACGGCGTCGGCATCAAGTGCGCGACGATCACCCCGGACGAAGCCCGCGTGAAGGAATTCGGGCTCAAGGAAATGTGGAAGAGCCCGAACGGCACGATTCGCAACATCCTCGGCGGCGTCATCTTCCGCGAGCCGATCATCTGCAAGAACGTTCCCCGCCTCGTGCCGGGCTGGACGCAGCCGATCGTCGTCGGCCGCCATGCCTTCGGCGACCAGTACCGCGCCACCGACTTCAAATTCCCGGGCAAGGGCAAGCTGACGATCAAGTTCGTCGGCGAAGACGGCACGGTGATCGAGAAGGAAGTCTTCAACGCCCCCGGCGCCGGCGTCGCCATGGCCATGTACAACCTCGACGAATCGATCCGCGAATTCGCCCGCGCCTCGATGATGTACGGCCTGATGCGCAAGTGGCCGGTCTACCTCTCCACCAAGAATACCATCCTCAAGGCCTATGACGGCCGCTTCAAGGACATCTTCGAAGAGGTCTACCAGACCGAGTTCAAGGCGAAGTTCGACGAAGTCGGCATCACCTACGAGCACCGCCTGATCGACGACATGGTCGCGGCCGCGCTCAAGTGGTCGGGCGGCTACGTCTGGGCCTGCAAGAACTACGACGGCGACGTGCAGTCCGACACCGTCGCGCAGGGCTTCGGCTCGCTCGGCCTGATGACCTCGGTGCTGCTCACCCCGGACGGCAAGACGGTCGAAGCCGAAGCCGCGCACGGCACGGTCACCCGCCATTACCGCCAGCACCAGAAGGGCCAGGAAACCTCGACCAACTCGATCGCCTCGATCTTCGCCTGGACACGCGGCCTCGCGCACCGCGCCAAGCTGGACGACAATGCCGAGCTCGCGAAATTCGCCTCCACCCTCGAGACCGTCTGCGTCGCGACCGTCGAGGCCGGCTTCATGACCAAGGACCTCGCCCTCCTCATCGGTCCCGATCAGCCGTGGCTCTCCACGACCGCCTTCCTCGACAAGATCGACGAGAACCTCAAGAAGGCCATGGCTGCCTGAGCCCGAAAAATCGGCTAAGACCATGCGGCGGGGAGAAATCTCCGCCGTTTTCTTTGAGGAGCCCGCCTATGCCCGTCACCGTCCGCCCGCTCGAACCGTCCGACCGTCCCGCCTGGGAGCCGCTCTTCGAAGCCTATCTGCGCTTTTACGAAACCGTGCTGCCGAAGGCGCAATACGATCTCACCTGGAGCCGGCTCCTCGATCCCGAAGAGCCGATGCATGCTTTCGGCGCCTTCGACGAAAAGGGCCGGCTCGTCGGCATCGCGCATGCGATCTTCCACCGGTCCTGCTGGCTGCCGGACTGGACCTGTTACCTGCAGGACCTCTACGTCGAGCTCAGCCAGCGGGGAAAAGGCGCCGGCGAAGCGCTGATCGATGCCGTCGCCGAACTCGCCCGAAACAACAAGGCCAGCCGCCTCTATTGGCTGACGCATGAAAGCAATGCCACCGCCCGGCGGCTCTACGACCGCGTCGCGCAGAATGCCGGCTTCATCCAGTACCGCAAGCCGCTCTGATCCCTGAAATTTCGGCCTGTCTTGATTCCGCAACATCCTCGCCTTAGAACATAAAGCGAACGGAAAAGGAGAGGATCATGTCCGACGAATTGGTGCTTTATACGAACCCCATGTCGCGCGGCCGCATCGCCCGCTGGATGCTGGAGGAAGTGGGCGTGCCCTATCGCGCCGAAATCCTCGGCTTCGGCACGACGATGAAGGGAGACGACTACAAGGCGGTCAATCCGATGGGCAAGGTGCCGACCGTCGTGCACGGCAACAACGTCGTGACGGAATGCGCGGCGATCTGCGCCTATCTGGCGGACGCCTTCCCCGAGGCCGGCCTCGCCCCGCCCCCCGCCGAACGCGCGAATTACTATCGCTGGCTCTTCTTCGCGGCCGGGCCGGTCGAGGCCTCGGTCAGCAACAGGGCGCTCGGTTTCGAAGTTCCGAAGGATCGCGAACGGATGATCGGCTACGGCACCTATGCCGACGTGATCAACACGCTTGAAAAGGCGGTGGAGGCGAACCCCTATATCGCCGGGGACAGGTTCACGGCGGCCGACGTCTATGTCGGCGCCCAGCTCGGATGGGGCATGCAGTTCGGCACGATCGAGAAGCGCCCGGCTTTCGAACGGTATTTCGGGCGGCTCGCCTCCCGCGAGGCGGCCATCCGCGCCAACGAGAAGGACAATGCCGCCGCAGCGGAGATGCAAAGCGCGGGGTAGGCAAGCACGCCGCTCATCGGTGATCGGCGGAAAGCGTTCCCTGCAGTCGGAAGCCTGCGACGCCGGGTCTTTCGGGACACGGCGCCGAAGGATAGCGGGCCCGCCGGAAGCGGCGGGCCAGCCATCTTGTGATCTGAAGCGCTTAGTTCGAAGGAGCGGGCGTCGTCGGTGCCGGCGCAGGTGTCGTCGGCGCAGGCGTGGTCGGCGCGGTTCCAGTGCCGGCAGGCGTGTTGGTGGTCGATGCGGGCCACAGGAAGATCGCAATCAGGATAATGACTATGACCACTATGATGCCGATGACGGCGTTTCTGCTCATGGGTTACTCCCTCCCTCTCGAGACGATAAGCGATCGATGGAACAATCATGATCGACCGCTGTGGCAATAGTATGGATCGCAAAACGCGTTTGGGAAGGGGTTGGGGTATCGATTAGCCGCGCCCGGTGACAATCCTCCCGGCAACCCGGTCACATGCGAAGTTGATTTCCGAGCGGTGGCCGAGTTCTCGTGGCGGTCCATCCATCACGAAAAGCGCTCAACCGCTCGACACCGGCTCAGCCTTTTCTTCCGGGATTTGGCGATCGGTCGCATCGCGCACAAAGGCGCCTTGCGCGCGCAACGTCGATTGCAACTCCGCGATATCGACATTCCGCGGCGCCACACCGCGATTTGCCGCGATGCCGGCCGCCGCTCCCGCGGCCTGCCCCGTCAGCCAGCACTGCGGAATTTCCCGCATGAAGCCGTGGCTGTTCGCATCGCAGGAGATGTGACGCCCGGCAGCCAGCAATCCGTTCAGCCTGGCCGGCACGAGCGCCCCGTAAGGCACGGAAAGCACCGGAAATTTCGGCGAGACCGAGGGGCTGACGCCGACTTCGTCTGGCTGGACCATGCCGCTTCCCCACTGGCCGCGCTCGATCCGCCCGGCGCCCGCAAGACGTCTCGTATGTCGAACGCCGAGCTGCGGCGCGCTCAGGAGCATGTAAGCGTCCTTGAAGCCCGGCGCGTGCTTGCGGAAGAATTCGCAATGGGCCTGCATGAACCGATGCGAACGGATTTCGACTTCGGTCATGTCGTCCACGTTGAGCGCCGAAAGGCCCGATTGCCGCGGTCCCAGGAAGAGCGCGATGTCGTTACGCCAGGAGACGTATGGCGTCTGGAAGAAGCCGAGCTGCTCGCGCCCCATAGCATTGAAGTCCGCAAAGGCCTGCTCCTCCGTCCCCCGGAAGGTCAGCCATGTCTCCATGTCCACACCGCCCAGCATGAAGCCGGTATTCATGGAGTGATGGACGTCGCCTTCCTCGATATCGGCCTCGAAGCCTGCTCCGGCGCGGGCAAAGATGTCGCCGTCGCCGGTGCAGTCCACCACGACCTTGGCCATGATCCCCTGGCGGCCCTCCTTGCTTTCGAAGATGACGCCCTGGACGGCGCCGTCCCGGACCACCGGCGCCGCCGCGAAGGAGTGGAACACGATCCTGACGCCTGCCTCGATCAGCATTTCCTGCGAGGTCAGTTTCAGCCTCTCGGGGTCTATGGTGGGCGCCCAGGTGACGATGCCGTGGAAGGCGGATGTGCGCAACCGCCAGTATTTCGCAAGGTCCGGATCGCGCATGCCCCAAAGCGTCCTGTCCGGTCCGGCTATGCCATCCGGCGGAAGGCGGCCGATCACCTCCTCGGCGAAGCCGCGGATGACCTGGCGCCCGTCCCAGTCGGTCATCCGGTCGATCCAGATCACCACGCCTCCCGTGGAAAGCCCGCCGAGATGATTGTAGCGCTCCAGGACCACGACCTCCGCCCCCGTTCGCGCAGCGGCGAGCGCTGCGGCGGTTCCGGATGGTCCCCCGCCAACGACCAGCACATCGCAGCGATGATAGACCGGAATGTCGCGCGCCTCTTCCCGGAGAACCCCCTCGCCGTTGCGACGGGGGAAGACATGCTGCCCCAGTTCAAAAATATCGGAGCTCAGGAAGCGGTTCTCGGTCTGGCGTATCTCCTTCACCGATACGTTCTGCTCATTCATGGCATCCTCCCTCATCTCTCCCAGCCCGACGGGCGAAGCGAGGATTTAGCCAAGGAAAAGGGGCCCCGAAAAGACATCAATAAGCCCATAGAGCTTTCTCGAATCACGATAGATGACGAAGCTCCGCAGCATCGACATCAGCTCCGAGATTTTCATGAGGCGAGCCTTGCGCGCATCGACGCAAGCAAGATCGTGACAGAGAAATGACTAGCAAAGGGCTTAGCGGAGCCTCTTTCATCATGACGTTTCTACGTACTTCCTAGCGGTAGCACGAAGGCGTTCAGCATATTCATAAATCTTGTCTAGGCTATCGACGATCAGCCGCTCTTCCTCTTCACCGTCGAACAGACCAATATACTTCACGGATCGATTGAACCAAAGGCGAGCCAGAGGCTTGCGGTTATTGTTGTCGACAAGAATGCCGCAATAAGATTTCTGGTCCCGCATCACAATACGCTTCGGACTGATCGTATCGCGGACAATAGCCTTTACGATCATGTATCCCTCTCGTTCCTCTTCGGTGGTGATGACGTCCGGCTCCTCTTCCACCGGGGCATCGATCTTCTCAATGACCTCCTCGGTATCCGCGAGCGCACTGGATAGGCGGCTCTTCACAGTATCCATAATAACTTCTCGAAACGCCGCCCTGACAACACCGGTGAACATCTCCCGAACCTGGGAGGTCATCCGCCCCTCGTAGACTCCTGCCGATGCCATTCTGACGAACTCTTCTGAGGGCTCCTCGATGAGCTTCGAAATTACCTGTTTTACGCCCGATGTGTATTTCAGCCGTTCAGCAGTGGCCAAGATAGCGGAGACGTCAAAGGCGCCCTTCTCGAACTTTCGTAGCTCCGCGACAATGCCGGCATTAAAATCGGTGACATCAAAAACCAGGAAAGGCCGCGTATCGAGCTTATTGGGCGCCTCAAGGTCGGTATAAAAATTGAACGTCCGACCATTTGTGAGAATGGCAAACTTTGCGTTCGTCACACTGAAATAACGGTAAAGCTGGTCGAGATGCTTCTTATCGAGTGCAACCGAAATAGGCTTGCATTCGATAAGGATGCGAATGTCATTGTCGATCTTAATCGCATAGTCGACTTTCTCGCCTTTCTTCCCTACCGCATCTGCAGTGAACTCCGGCACCACCTCGGTCGGATCAAAGACGTCGTAGCCCAGCGAGCGAAGAAATGGGAGAACGACAGCCGTCTTGACCGCTTCCTCTGTTGCCATCGTGCTGGAATGTGATTTTACGCGCTCCGCGATAGCGCGGAGGCTCTCTTCAACTGTGCTCATGATTCCCCTTACTCGTTATTCGCGAAAGGTGGCTGAACTGCTACCTGCCGTCAAGATGGTCGGAAGCGCCTGACATGGAGCACCCTCAGCAAGAAATTTCGGGATTCCCACCCCATCCCGTCCTTGAGAATTGGTGGAAGGAGTGGAAGCTGGTGCGCCCAACCGATCCCCCACCTGTGGGGGTGAGAGGCGGTCGGCGGAGCCGAGCAATCGATCAAGTGAATCGATTGCAGCCTCGAACGCTGGCAGAGGGGGGCGGAAACGGCACGCCCTTCCAAGGCAACCGCCTCAACTCCGCAAGCCCGGCGCCTCATAGCCGGTGCGCTCGACATATTCGGTATAGCCGCCGTCATAGCGATGGATGCCGCCGGGCGTCAGTTCGAGCACGCGGTTGGAAAGCTCACTCAAGAAATGCCGGTCGTGGCTGACGAAGAGCATGGTGCCCTCGTATTCGGAAAGCGCCCTGATCAGCATTTCCTTGGTGTCGAGGTCGAGGTGGTTGGTCGGCTCGTCGAGGACCAGGAAATTCGGCGGATCGAAGAGCATCGCCGCCATGACGAGGCGGGCCTTCTCGCCGCCCGACAGCACCCGGCACCTCTTCTCGACATCGTCGCCGGAAAAGCCGAAGCAGCCGGCGAGCGTGCGCAGCGCCCCCTGCCCCGCCCGCGGGAACTCCGCCTCCAGCCATTCGAAGACGGTGAGGTCGCCGTCGAGCAGGTCCATGGCGTGCTGGGCGAAATAGCCCATCTTGACGCTGGCGCCGATCGTCACGCTGCCCGCGTCCGGCTCGGTCGCACCCGCCACCAGCTTCAGGAGCGTCGACTTGCCGGCGCCGTTGATGCCCATGATGCACCAGCGCTCCTTGCGGCGGATCATGAAGTCGAGCCCTTCATAGATCGGGCGGCTGCCGTATTTCTTGTGGACGCCCCTCAAGTTCACCACGTCCTCGCCGGACCGCGGCGCCGGCTGGAATTCGAACGCCACCGACTGGCGGCGGCGCGGCGGCTCGACGCGTTCGATCTTGTCGAGCTTTTTCACCCGGCTCTGGACCTGAGCGGCATGGCTGGCGCGCGCCTTGAACCGCTCGATGAACCTGATCTCCTTGGCGAGCATGGCCTGCTGGCGCTCGAACTGCGCCTGCTGCTGTTTCTCGTTCTGCGCCCGCTGCTGTTCGTAGAAGCCGTAGTCGCCGGAATAGGTGGTGAGCGATCCGGCATCGATCTCGATTATCTTGTTGACGATGCGGTTCATGAACTCGCGGTCGTGCGATGTCATCAGAAGCGCGCCGTCATACCCCTTGAGGAAGCCTTCCAGCCAGATCAGGCTTTCGAGGTCGAGGTGGTTCGACGGCTCGTCGAGCAGCATGACGTCGGGGCGCATCAGCAGGATACGGGCGAGCGCCACGCGCATCTTCCAACCGCCGGAGAGCTTGCCGACATCGCCGTCCATCATCTCCTGCGTGAAGCTGAGCCCCGCCAGCACCTCGCGGGCGCGGCCTTCGAGCCCGTAACCGTCGAGCTCCTCGTAGCGCGCCTGCACCTCGCCGTACCGCTCGATGATCCACTCCATCTCGTCCATGCGATCGGGGTCGATCATCGCCGCTTCGAGTTCGCGCAGCTCCGCCGCGACTTCGCTCACGGGTCCCGCGCCATCCATCACCTCCGTGACGGCGCTCACGCCTGCCATCTCGCCGACATCCTGGTTGAAATAGCCGATCGTGACGTTCTTTTCGGTGGCGACCTGGCCTTCGTCCGGCTGCTCCTCGCCGGTGATCATCCGGAAGAGCGTCGTCTTGCCGGCGCCGTTCGGGCCGACGAGGCCGATCTTCTCGCCGCGATTCAGCGCCGCCGAGGCCTCGATGTAGAGAATGCGGTGGCTGTTCGACTTGCTGATGTTTTCGATGCGGATCATGGGCGGGAGGTTTCGGAGGTGTTGGGACAACAAAAAAGCCGGATCGTCGCCGACCCGGCTTTTCTATCTCTTGAGCGTGAAGCTTATTCGGCGCTCTCGTCAGCGGCCTTCTTCTTCGGCGCAGCCTTCTTCTTGGGAGCGGCAGCTTCTTCGCCTTCACCGGCGTCGGCAGCCTCTGCCTTGGCGGCAGCCTTCTTCGGAGCGGCCTTCTTCTTGGCCGGCTTCTCGGCGGCTTCCGCGCCGTCTTCGTCTTCGGCCATCAGCTCTTCCTTGCTCACGGTCTTATCGGTGACCTTGATTTCGGAAAGCAGCTTGTCGACGACCTTCTCCTCGAAGATCGGCGCGCGCAGCGAAGCGGAAGCGCCCGGCGTGTTGCGGAAGAAATCGAGGATTTCCTTCTGCTGGCCCGGGAACTGCTGGAGCTGCGCATAAAGCGCGCGCTGCATCTCTTCCTCGGTCACTTCGACGCCGGCCTTCTCGCCGATCTCGGAGAGAACGAGGCCGAGGCGGACGCGGCGCTCGGCGAGCTTGCGGTAGTCGGCGCGGGCGTCTTCCTCGGTCGTGCCTTCATCCTCGAAGGTCTTGCCGGACTGCTGGAGATCGGTGTTGATCTGGCGCCAGATGTTCTCGAACTCCGCGTCCACCAGGCCCTGCGGGGTGTCGAACTGGTACATCTCGTCGAGCTGGTCGAGGATCTGACGCTTGACCTTCTGGCGGGTGACGTTGCCGTACTGGCTTTCGATCTGCCCGCGAACGATCTCCTTCAGGCGATCGACGGATTCGATACCCAGCTTCGTGGCAAGCTCGTCGTTGATCTCGAGAGCGGCAGGAGCTGCGACGTCCTTGACGGTGATGTCGAAGGTGGCTTCCTTGCCGGCGAGGTTGGCGGCCGGATAATCGGCCGGGAAGGTCACGGTGATCTGCTTTTCGTCACCGGCCTTGACGCCGACGAGCTGGTCTTCGAAGCCCGGGATGAAACGGCCGGAGCCGAGAACCAGTTCGGCGTCTTCGGCAGTGCCGCCGTCGAAGGCTTCGCCATCGACCTTGCCGAGATAGTTCATGGTGACGCGGTCGCCCTCGGCGGCCTTGCCCTTCTTGGTCTCGTAGGTGCGGGCGCTTTCGGCAATCTTCTCGATCTGCTCGTTGACTTCGTCTTCCGAGACTTCGACGACTTCGCGCACGACGGAAATGTTGTCGGTCGGCTTCAGGTCGATCTGCGGGATCACCTCATAGGAGAGCGTGAACTCGAAATCGGCCTGGGCGTTCAGGATCTTCTCGGCCTCGGCCTCATCCTCGGTCATCGCGATCGACGGCTGGGTCGCCGACTTCTCGCCGCGTTCGGACAGGATCTGGCCCGGACGCTCGCGAACGATCTCGTTGACCAGGTCGGCCATCATGGACTTGCCGTACATCTTCTTCAGATGCGCAACCGGCACCTTGCCCGGACGGAAGCCGTTGATGCGGACCTTGTCCTTGGCATCGGCGAGGCGCACGTTGAGCTGCGCTTCCATATCCTGCTTCGGGATAACGACCTTGATTTCGCGCTTCAGCCCTTCAGCGAGCGTTTCGGTAACCTGCATTTTCATACCTTCATATCGTGGCGGCGGTGCTCAGACAGCCGTTGGTTTCAATGAGCACATCGCCGGAACTTTTCAGAGACCGGCCGCGGCTTCAAGGAGCGCCGATCCCTCAAACCGAAACCGGCTCGGACCGCACTCCCGGCGGTTCTGGTGCGGGTAGAGAGACTTGAACTCCCACGCCTTGCGGCACCAGAACCTAAATCTGGCGTGTCTACCAATTTCACCATACCCGCGCCCCAACCGCGTCGAAAATCCTCGTGGCCAGAGGCCTTCCGGAGCGCGCGTCTCTATATCACCCGTTTCAGCGCACGCAAAGGAAAAATGACGCTTTTTCGGCACTTCACAGAAACCGCGAGAGATGCCGATTATCCGGCAGGATCGGGTCGCGCCACGGGCTTCCGGACCCATTTAGCGTTTTATTAAATACTGATGCATACACTGTCATCGGCTGGGCGACGGAAGCCATGCAAGAACCGCATGTCATCCATTCATATATTGCACTGCACAATGGCCCGGCAATTTCATAGTATGCAGTCACAGGGATTGATCGGAACGGTTTCCGATCTCTCTGGTTCGGGCGGGATGGCGACCGCACGGAAACGAAATGCCCTCGAGAGCTTCTCGAGAGCAGGAATTCGGGCCGCGCACTCCTCCTCCCAGCGAAGGCCCGATGGGACTGGCGATCCTCCTCCTCCCAAGTCGCCGGTCATTACAAATGACGCCCACCGGACCTCCTCCCCCGGTGGGCGTTATTTTGTTCTGCAACGTTCGACCGCTCACAAATCTGCCTAGCATTTGCCCACCTTTGGCATGGTAAACGATCTCGTAATGCGCCAAGCGCATAGGTGGCATGACGAAAGGGCGCTTTTTCTTTTCGCAGCGCAGCATATATTCAAGCTCATGAGATTGAAGTCAGCGCCGCAGGGGCTGCTGGCAGGACCTAAAGGGACAAGATCATGAACATCGCAAAGAAGCTCACCACCTGGCGCAAGTACCGTGAAACCGTCACCGAACTCGGCCGCATGACCGACCGCGAACTCAGCGACCTCGGCATCGGCCGCGCGGACATCCGCCGCGTCGCTCGCACGGCTGTCGGCTACTAAGCCATTCAAATACAGATATAATGACCTCCAGAAACGCCTCCCTCGGGAGGCGTTTTCTTTTGTTTGCATAAAGCTTCACATTTAAAAGCTGCCGATTTTTCAGGCTCAGCTGCAAAATTCATCAACCTCCTGCACATTTGCATGGCAGTCGCATATTTATTGCACTGCACTTTTTTATTATGCGGCTGTATAAGACGGCCATCGCTGATGACGACAGAGCATCAGGACAAATTGTTGAGGAAACAACCATGAACCCGATCCGTATCGCTAAGAATTGGATCAGCTACCGCCGCACGATGAACGAGCTCGGCAACCTTTCCAACCAGGCTCTCAACGACATCGGTCTGACCCGCTACGACATCCGCAACATCGCGGCCCGCTCCTTCCGTTAATCCGCTCGCGAGCGGACCGCGCGGCAAGAAGCCGCTGCAATCGGCAGGATGAGGACATCCAAGGACGTATCAAAGGCACCTTCTCAGGTGCCTTTTTGATTCCGGCGCCTTTTGATTCTGGCCCATTTTTGATTCCGGTTGGGCGAACAGCGTGATAATGAGCCGCCCATGAGCAACAACTCCCTTTCTCCCATCCATGTCGTCGGCGGCGGGCTTGCCGGTTCGGAAGCCGCCTGGCAGATCGCGTCGGCCGGCGTACCGGTGATCCTGCATGAAATGCGCGGCGTGCGCGGCACCGACGCCCACAAGACCGACGGGCTTGCCGAGCTCGTCTGCTCCAACTCCTTCCGGTCCGACGACGCGACGGCGAATGCGGTCGGCGTCATCCACGCGGAGATGCGGCTCGCCGGCTCGCTGATCATGGCGTCGGCCGATCGCAACCAGGTGCCGGCCGGCGGCGCATTGGCCGTCGACCGCGACGGCTTTTCCGACGCCGTTACCAGGGCGATCGAAGAACATCCCCTGATCACCGTGGTGCGCGAGGAAGTCCAGGGCCTGCCGCCGAAGGATTGGGATCTGGCGGTCATCGCCACCGGCCCCCTCACCTCGCCCTCGCTCGCCGCCGCGATCCAGGCCGAGACCGGCAAGGATTCGCTCGCTTTCTTCGACGCGATCGCGCCGATCGTGCATCGTGATTCGATCGACATGAGCATCTGCTGGTATCAGTCGCGCTACGACAAGGTCGGCCCCGGCGGCACCGGCAAGGACTATATCAACTGCCCTATGGACGAAGCGCAGTACAACGCCTTCGTCGACGCGCTGATCGCCGGCGACACGGTGGGCTTCAAGGAATGGGAGGGCACGCCGTATTTCGACGGCTGCCTGCCGATCGAGGTGATGGCGGAGCGTGGCCGCGAGACGTTGAGGCACGGGCCGATGAAGCCGATGGGCCTCACCAACGCCCATAACCCGACGGTCAAGGCCTATGCCGTCGTGCAGCTCCGTCAGGACAACGCGCTCGGCACGCTCTACAACATGGTCGGTTTCCAGACGAAGTTGAAATACGGCGCGCAGGCGGAAATCTTCCGGATGATCCCGGGCCTGCAGAACGCGGAATTCGCCCGGCTCGGCGGCCTGCACCGCAACACCTATATCCATTCGCCGGTCCTGCTCGACAAGACGCTGACGCTCAAGAGCCGGCCGGGCCTGCGTTTCGCCGGCCAGATCACCGGCTGCGAGGGCTATGTGGAAAGCGCCGCGATCGGACTGCTCGCCGGCCGCTTCGCCGCCGCGGAGCGGAAGGGCGAGCCGCTGTCACCGCCTCCGGCCACGACCGCCTTCGGCTCGCTGCTCGGGCATATCACCGGCGGGCATCTCGTTTCGGAAGACGAGCCGGGCAAGCGCTCCTTCCAGCCGATGAACGTCAATTTCGGGCTGTTTCCGGAGCTGGAGCCGGGTTCGATCGTCAAGCCGGAAGGCGTCAAGCGCTTCCGGGGCAAGGACAAGTCGGTGATGAAGCGGCAGCTGCTCGCCGCCCGCGCGCTTCAAGATTGCGCTAGG
This sequence comes from Neorhizobium descurainiae, assembly GCF_051400715.1. Classification (NCBI taxonomy): domain Bacteria; kingdom Pseudomonadati; phylum Pseudomonadota; class Alphaproteobacteria; order Hyphomicrobiales; family Rhizobiaceae; genus Neorhizobium; species Neorhizobium descurainiae. The sequence goes on along the minus strand of NZ_JBLFFK010000005.1, from coordinate 48,620 downwards.
TGGCTCGGTCGGGAGTGACGTTGCTGGACGAGGTTTGTGCCTTTTCCTCCTCGACTTCGCGATCGGCGACGTTGACGTAGTTGTCGAGCAGCCAGAGGGAGACTTCGGCCGCCTCCTTCTCCGTCGCGAAGACGAAGGTGCCGTTCTGGCTCGGCGCATCCAGGAACTCGACCGCAAAACCTCTGGCATTCGGCAGAGGCATGACGCGTACACGGCCGGGTTCGATCAGATGGCAGGCATAATGGTTGCGATGGCCGCGCATGAAGCCGGCCTTGTTGTCGTGCAGGCGCACGAAGATCGCCTCGCCATCGGCCGTGGCGTGCAGGCTGCGGATCGCCTCCTCAGGAAAGGCGCGGCCGAATTCCAGGATGGCAAGTCCGGTATCGTGACGATTGCCTTCCTGATCCTTGCCGGCCAGGCGGGTGACGTAATAGGCGAGCACCACGAGGAGCCCTAATATGATCGACCAGACGATGACGGGGCTCACACCGCTTCTCCTTTGATGCGCCTGCCTTGCCTGCGCCGTTCTAGCCGACGAGCCTTGCGCGAATTTGGCGTCCGTCAAAAACGGCGGGTGACGGCCGATTTCAGGAGCTTGATCTGGCGCCGCCATTGCGGCGGTTGAAGGGCCGTGTCGAGCACCGCAGCCCCCGCACGCACAGCGCGGCGCAGGACCGGTTCGGCAAGCGCCACCGGCAGGAAGGCCGGGAAGACGGAAGCCGGGACAGAGCCGGTTTTGCGCGCCTTGGCGAGATGTTCGAGCCCGAGCCCCGCAAAGGCCTCGATCGCTGCGGAGATACGCGGCTTGTCCTCCCCCTTGAGAAATGCGTCGCGGTCGAGGCCGGTCGCGGAAAGGATATCGAGCGGCAGGTAGAGCTGGTGGCGGCGACGATGAATCGGCATCAAAAGCAGGAAACCGGCGATCGCCTGCGCCACGCCTGCATGACCGGCCGCCTCGGCGGATTTTGCCGCATCCTCGGCCGATAGAATCAGGCTCGCGAGCTGGATCAGCGCCGAGACCGTCTCGCCTGCATAGCCCTCCAGCGCGTTGCGATCGCTCAGCGGGTCGTCATAGAGATCGAAAATGCGCGCCTCGGTCATGTCGACAAGCGTCTGACGCGGCAGGTGGTGGGTCTCGACCGCGTTCAGCAGGCCGGCCGCGATCGGATTGCCCGAACCGTCGCCACGGGCGTTGCCTTCCAGGAGATCGCGCCACCACTGCAGGCGGATTTCGCCGGGCAGCGGCTCGCGCACCACGTCGCGCACGCGGGCGATCTCGGCATTGAAGGCATAGAGAGCGGCCAGCGCACCGCGCTTTTCCTGCGGCGAGAGCAGGCAGGCAAGATAGCGGTCGCGGTCGGTATCCCTCAGCGTCGCGAGGCAGATGTCATCCGTTTGGGCTTTATCGGGCATGCGTCAGACCGCGATCAATGCGGCCGCGACGGCGCGCGATTCGGCGAGCATGATGTTGAAGGTGCGCACCGCCGCCCCCGTGCTCATCGGATCGGAGGCGATGCCCCTCGCCTTCAACGCCGCCTTCAGGTCGGCCGGGATGGGTTTGAGATTGGCGCCGGTGCCGACCAGCAGCACTTCGATCTCGCCCGCCTCGGCGAGCACCTTGGAAAAGGCCTCGACCGCCAGCGGATCGCCTTCCTGCATGTCCCAGCCATGGATGCCGGAGGGCAGGCAGAGCAGCGAGCCTTTATGCGACATGTCGGCGAAGCGGAAACCGCCATTGCCATAGGCATCGATCGGAGCGCGACCGGGAAAATGGGCTTCGCGGATTTCGATGCCTTTCGCCATGGCCGTACACTCTCTTGAAAAAGTTTCGGGCCGGATGATCCGGCCCTCTTCTGAAAGTTCAACGGGTTCGCGGACAGCGCGTTCCCGTCTTCGTCAGGCTTCGGTCTTGACCGGCTCGCCCTTGACGCGGACTTCTGCGATATAGGCGCGCATGGCGCGGATCTTCACGCCTTCGGCGATTTCGACTTCCAGTTCGGCGTCGTCGACCACCTTCGTCACCTTGCCGGTAATGCCGCCACCCAGCACGACCTGATCGCCGCGGCGGATATTGGAAAGCGTCTCCTGGCGCTTCTTCTGCTGGGCGCGCTGCGGCCGGATCAGGAAGAAATACCAGACCACCATGAGGGGCGCGAAGAGGAAAAGCATTTCGAGGCCGGAGCCGAATGCGGAGGCTCCGGGTGCGGCGCCTTCGGCCTGGGCGAATGCTTCAGTAATGAACATCGACAACTCCTAAGATTAGCGGAGACGTCCGAAGCCCCCGTTTCAAGCCGCCGGAATATAGTTGTGATAGGCCGGAATGCAACAGAAACACGTGCCTCCCGTACCAAATCCACGGCTCTCAGGCTTTTGATACACAAACGAGCGTGTTACCGCACCGGAAAACGGCCCCAGGCAGGCCGAAAGGACCGGAGAAACATCATGAGCGACGAATTCAAAACTCAGATCCTGGCCGAGGTCCGCAGGCTCGCGGACGCGCTGGAACGCCTCGCCGGCCCGCCTCCCGCAGTCAACGACTGGGACGCCGCCGACTGCTTCGTCTGGGTGCCGGTGAACCAGCGCCTCACGCCGGTACCGCGCCCGAACCGCGTGGCGCTGAAGCTCATCCGCGGCGTCGATCACGTCCGCGATATCCTGCACGAGAACACGCAGCGCTTCGCCGAAGGTTTTCCGGCCAACAACGTGCTTCTGTGGGGCGCGCGCGGCATGGGCAAATCATCGCTCGTCAAGGCGGTGCACGAGGATGTGCGCGCCGCGACTGGCGTCTTACTGAAGCTTGTCGAGGTGCATCGCGAGGACATTTCCTCGCTGCCCGACCTCCTCGAAATCCTGAAGGCCTCCGGCCACCGGGTCATCGTCTTCTGCGACGACCTCTCCTTCGACCATGACGACACCGCCTACAAATCGCTGAAGGCGGCGCTCGACGGCGGCATCGAGGGACGGCCGGACAACGTGCTCTTCTACGCCACGTCGAACCGGCGCCACCTCCTGCCGCGCAACATGATCGAGAACGAGCAGTCGACGGCGATCAATCCGTCCGAGGCGGTCGAGGAGAAGGTGTCGCTGTCCGACCGGTTCGGGCTGTGGCTCGGTTTCCACAAGTGCAGCCAGGAGGATTACCTGACGATGATCGACGGTTATGCCGACCACTTCGATCTCGGCCTCGCCAGCGGGATAGATCGGGAGACGCTGCACGCTCAGGCGCTGGAATGGGCGACGACGCGCGGCGGACGCTCTGGCCGCGTCGCCTGGCAATATATCCAGGACCTCGCCGGCAGGCTCAGGAAGCCGCTCGACAAGGACTAGAAATACAAAAAAGCCCGGCAATGCCGGGCTTTTTCGTCGTCCCCTTGAAAACGCACTACTCTATTCAAGGAAGGTGATCGGGTTGACCGGGGTCGCGTCCTTGCGGACTTCGAAATGGACCTGCGGGCGCTTGGCGTCGCCGCTCATGCCGGAGGAGGCAAGCGTCTGGCCGCGCGTGACCTTCTGGCCGCGGCTGACATTGATGCTGCCCGCATGGCCGTAGACGGTAACCTTGCCGTCGTCGTGACGCACCAGAACCGTGTTGCCGAGTTGCTTCAAGCCATTGCCGGCGTAAATGACCACACCGTTTTCGGCAGCCTTGATCGGCGTGCCTTCCGGAACCGAGATGTCGATGCCGTCGTTGCGGTTGCCGTCGACGTTCTGGCCGTAACCGGCGATCACCGCACCGTTGACCGGCCAGCGATACTTGCCGATGCCGGTGGACTGTGGCGCCACGGCGGCCACATCCGCCTTCTTCTCGACCTCGGAGACGGAAGCGGTTTCGGCGGCGACTTTCGCGGCGGCAGGAGCAGAAGCCTGGACGACCGGAGCAGCCGGCTTCGGCGCCGCGGCCGGCTTTTCGACCGGTTGCTGCGGAATGGAGGCGGTCTTGACCGCATCGGCGGGGGCGGCAACGCCCTTCGCGACCTTCAGCGTCTGGCCGATCCGGACATTGCCACTCGTCAGGTTGTTGGCGGCCTTGAGCTGGTCAACCGACGTGCCGGTCTCGCGGGCGATCTTGGTGAGCGTATCGCCGGGCTTGACCGTATAGGTGCCGCCGAGCGGCTTGCCGCCTGCAGGAGGCGTGATCCTGGCGGGCTCGGCGAGCGCCTTGTCGCGCGAAGGCGTCGGCAGGACGGCGACCTTCTGCTCCGGTTCGCGGGCGGGCGCCGGAACCTTGTTCTGCAGATCGATGTCGCCGGCGGCGGTCTTTGCGGAGTTGCGGGCGGGACCGAAAGTCGGGATCACCACGGGCTGGCCGGCAGCGATCGCGCCGCCGTTTGCCTTGAGGATTTCCTTTTCCGGAACGCCGTAACGCTTCGAAAGCGTCGAAACCGTTTCGCCGGGCCTCAGCGTCACCTTCGGTGCGTTGACCGTCGACCAGCCGGACATTGGAGCCGCTTGAGACTTGACCGTGCCGGTTACGACATCGTCGGCCGCGCTTCGCGGAGCGGACGGGGCCGAAAGCGCGGAGCCGCCCTGACGGCCCGGGAACGGCTGCGCGAGCGCTTCGCGGCGGGTTGCCGGCTCGCCGTCCATCGACGGCGCGCTGCGCGAGGCGCTCATGCCGGCCGGCGCCGCGAGTTCGGAACGCTGAACGGAAACAGGTGCGGAGGCGGCGCGGGCGGGCGATGCATAACCGCCAGAGTTGGCGGCGGGGTAAGGCTGAGCCATCGTCGCGTTGCGGGAGCCGTAGTCGCTCTGCGGGATCGGAGGCAGCGCCTGACCGTTGCCGAGATCGGCTTGCGGGGTCGGAGCCTGGCCGTAAGCGCCGCTTCCCTGGCGCTGCGGGATGGAGGCCGTCGTTATGTTGTCCGAGCTGGAGAAGAGACCCGAAAAGCGTGTCGCATCCGAACTGCACCCGGTCGCCACGCTGGCGAGAAGTGCCGCGACAGCGAGCTTGGCAACGGATTTTCCAGAATTCGGGAGACTCTTCATACGCATGACTCGACCTACAGATACGCAACCATCGTGTGAGTCATTAAAACGCGTTAGTCTTACCGCCCGGTTAAAGCGGCTGCATTGCTCCAATTTTTTTGGCAAATTGATAACCATGACTCGCGGAAAAGCCCGCAAGGCCGGGAACAAGGGGCCTATAGCGCCGCCGCGACATGCGGAACGATCGGCAGATAGGGGGCGGTGAAGAGGTCTTCACGCTCGAATCGGCTGCCGGTCTTGGTCAGCCGCACCATCATGCAGGTCTCTTCATCGAGCATCAGCGGCGCCACCATGGAGCCGCCATGGGTCAGCTGTTCGGCATAAAAGCGCGGCAGGGACGGGAAGGCCGCCGTCACCAAAATGCGGTCGAACGTGCCCTCGCCCGGCATGCCGTTGCTGCCGTCCGCCTGGCGCACCACGACATTGCGAAGTCCGAAGGCGTCGACGCGGCTCTGGGCGGCGGTGACGAGCGTGCGGTAGCGCTCGATGGTCAATACCCGTTCGGCGATCCGGGCGATGACGGCGCCGGTAAAGCCGCTGCCCGTGCCGATTTCCAGCACCCGGTGGCCGGGCTTCACCTGAAGGCGGTGAAGCAGCCGCACGGCAAGATCGGCGCCTTCCATGAAGGACCCGCAATCGATCGGCACGGTGCGGCTGGAATAGGCGTCCTCGGCGAGCGGCGCCGGCACGAACTGCGAGCGCGGGGTCTGCTCGACGGCCGTCAAAAGGTCGAGGTCGGAAATGCCTTCCGACCGGAGCCGCAGCACCAGAGCCGCAAAACCTTCCTTTTCGACCATGCCCGATTTCAATCGGCCGCTCCGAATCCCAATGCCTTCGCCACCCGATCCTGAACCGAATAGTCGGTCAGGTCCAGCTTCAACGGCGTCACCGAGATCTTGTTTTCCTTCAGCGCCTGGATGTCCGTGCCATCGCGGAAGTGGCCCTTCCGGTCACCGAAGCGGAGCCAGTAATAGGGACGGCCGCGGCCGTCCTCGCGGGCATCGATCGTCAGGCCGAAATCGAGCTTGCCCTGCGAGGTCACTTCCACGCCCTGAACGTCCTTCGGCTCGCAGCTCGGGAAATTGAGGTTGAGGAAGGTGCCGTCCGGCAATTCCAAATCGCCCAGCTTGCGAATCAGATCGGGCGCGTAGGCTTCGGCGATTTCCCAAGGGGCATAGCGGCTGCCGTTTTCGCGACGGACGGCCTGGCTCAGCGCAAAGGACCGGACACCCTGGATAGTGCCTTCGATCGCGCCCGCAATCGTGCCGGAATAGGTGACGTCGTCGGCCATGTTGGCGCCGTCGTTGACGCCGGAAAGCACGAGATCCGGCCTTTCCGGCAGGATTTCCCGGATGCCCATGATGACGCAGTGGGTCGGCGTGCCGCGCAACGCGAAATGCTTGTCGCCGACCTGGCGGAGCCGAAGAGGCTCGGAAAGCGTCAGCGAATGGGCAAGGCCGCTCTGGTCGGTCTCCGGCGCGACGATCCAGACATCGTCCGAAAGCGCCCTGGCGATGCGTTCCAGCACTGCGAGGCCCTCGGCGTGGATGCCGTCGTCATTGGTCAGCAATATTCTCATCAGGCGGCCCGTTCGATCTTCGTGAGGCCGCCCATATACGGGAGGAGCGCGTCCGGAATTGTGACCGAACCGTCTTCGTTCAGATAGTTTTCCATGATCGCGATGAGGCAGCGGCCGACCGCGACGCCCGAGCCGTTCAGCGTGTGGACGAATTTCAGGTTCTTGTCGTCCTTGACGCGATAGCGCGCATTCATGCGGCGCGCCTGGAAATCGCCGCAGACGGAACAGGACGAGATTTCGCGATAGGTATCCTGCCCCGGCAGCCAGACCTCGATGTCGTAAGTCTTGCGTGCGCCAAAACCCATGTCGCCGGTCGAGAGGGTCATGGTGCGGAAATGCAGGCCGAGACGCTTCAAAACGTTCTCGGCGCATTCGGTCATCCGCTCGTGCTCGGCGATCGACGTCTCCTGATCGGTGATCGACACGAGTTCGCATTTCCAGAACTGGTGCTGGCGCAGCATGCCGCGCGTGTCGCGGCCGGCCGAACCCGCCTCCGAGCGGAAAGACGGCGTCAGCGCGGTGAAGCGCAGAGGCAGCTTTTCCTGCTCCAGCACTTCGCCCGAAACGAGATTGGTGAGCGTCACTTCGGCCGTCGGGATCAGCCAGCGGCCATCCGTGGTGCGGAACAGGTCCTCGGCGAATTTCGGCAGCTGGCCGGTGCCGTACATGGCCTCGTCGCGTACCATCAGCGGCGAAGAGACCTCCGTATAGCCGTGCTCGGTCGTGTGCATGTCGAGCATGAACTGGCCGAGCGCGCGTTCGAGCCTGGCGAGCGGACCGGTCAAGACCGTGAAGCGGGCGCCGGAAAGTTTCGCGGCACGCTCGAAATCCATGTAGCCGAGCTCTTCGCCGATCTCGAAATGCTCTTTCGCGGCGTGATTCCAGCGCGGCTTTTCGCCGACGACGTGCTTCACAACGTTGTCGTGCTCGTCCTTGCCGACCGGCACGTCATCCAACGGAATGTTCGGGATGCGCGACAGGGCGTCATCGAGAGCGGCGACAGCCTCGCGCTCCTCCTGTTCGGCGGCGGGCAGCGTGTCCTTGATCCGCGCGACCTCGGCCTTCAGCTTCTCGGCGAGCTCGCTGTTCTTCTGGGCCATGGCCGCGCCGATCTCTTTGGAGGCGGCATTGCGGCGGGACTGCATGTCCTGGAGCTTCTGGATGACGGAGCGGCGCTTGTCGTCCAGCGCCACGAGGGTTGCCGCCATGGGTTCGGCGCCGCGCTTCCTCAGCGCTTCGTCGAGAGCCCCTTCGTTTTCACGTATCCACTTGATATCGAGCATTGTTTCCTCGCCTTTGAGCGGAATACCGCATACCCGGCGAGAGACGGAAGCTCAAGCCTTCTCCGTCTCTGCAACGCTCGAAGAGGCCTGCTCCCGGAGAGCGTCTTCAGCACGTCTGCGCTCGACGAGTCGTGCGGCGTAGATGGAAATCTCGTAGAGAAGGATGGTCGGCAGCGCAAGGCCGATCTGGGACATCGGATCGGGCGGCGTCAGCACCGCGGCGACCACGAAGGCGATGACGATCGCGAACTTGCGCTTCTCCCTCAGCCAGTCGCTGGTGAGCAATCCGACGCGGGCGAGCAGCGTCGTGACCACCGGAAGCTGGAAGACCAGGCCGAAGGAGAGAACCAGCGTCATGATGAGGCTGAGATATTCCGAGACGCGCGGCAGAAGCGAAATGCCGAGCTCGCCCTCGGTCGGCGCCTGCTGCATGGCCAGGAAGAACCACATGACCATGGGCGTGAAGAAGAAATAGACGAGCGCGCCGCCCATCAGGAACAGGATCGGCGAAGCGATCAGGAAGGGCAGGAAAGCCGCCCGTTCGTTCTTGTAGAGGCCGGGCGCCACGAACTTGTAGAGCTGGGAAGCGATCACCGGGAAGGCGATCACCAGCGCGCCGAACATCGCCACCTTCACCTGCGTGAAGAAGAATTCCTGCGGCGCGGTGTAGATCAGCTCGGATTTCGTTAGATCGAGTCCGGCCCAGATGACCGCCCATTTGTAAGGGATGACCAGCAGGTTGAAGAGCTGCTTGGCAAAGAAGAAGCAGACGACGAAGGCGACGAAAAACGCCGCGATCGACCAGATCAGCCGGGTGCGCAGCTCCATCAAGTGTTCGATGAGCGGCTGCGGCTTGTCTTCGTAATTACCGCTCATGCGTCATCCTTCGGCGTATCGGGCTTTTTCGGCGCACGCTTGCGTGCCGGCACCTTCACGGCCGCCTCTTCCGCGGCCTTCGTGGCGGGCGCGGGCTTTGCCGCGCGGCTGCGCTTCGGCTTCTCCGCGGCTGCACCCGCCGCTTCTGCGACGGGTTTCGCCCTGGCGGGCGCCTTGCGAACAGGCTTCGGCTTCTCGGCAACCGCAACGGGCGCAGCAGCCGCCTGTACGGCAGGCACGGACTGTGCCGGCGCGGGAGCCGGGGCGGACACCGGCGGCGGAGTCGAGGGCAGCGTCACGGACGGTGACGGGAAGTTCGCGGGAACTTCCGGCACAGGCTCCGCGGACTGCGTGCCTTCGATAGCCTGCTGCGCCTCCGCATCGGCCTCAGCCACGGCCGGCGTCGGAACCTGCGTCGCCTTCTGCAGGTCCGCCTTGATCTCCTGCCCCATCTGCCGCAGCGGATTGATCGCCTCGCGCAGCGCATTGGTCGGATTCAGACGCTGCGCATCCGAAATCGTCTTGCGCACGTCGTCCAACTCGGATTCCCGCAACGCCTCGTCGAACTGCGTGCGGAATTCGCCGGCCATCTTGCGCAGATTGGCCGTCATCTTGCCGAACGCCCTGAGCATAGGCGGCAGGTCCTTCGGGCCAACGACGACGATAAGTACGATCGCGATGACGAGCAGCTCGGTCCAGCCGATATCAAACATTCAAGGAGGCTCCCGAAACCCTTGGACCGATCTTAGGACCGGCCGGTTTCCTTGACCTCTTCAGGCTTGTGATCGACGGTCTTGGCCGTGTTTGCCTCCTGGGCTTCGTCGTCGGTCATACCCTTCTTGAAGCTCTTGATGCCCTTTGCGACGTCGCCCATCAATTCCGGAATCTTGCCGCGTCCGAAGAGAACGAGCACGATGACCAGAACGATCAGCCAATGCCACACACTGAAAGAACCCATAGTCCAACTCCATTAAACCGTTTTACCGATGTAAGCCCTTTAGGATGCTTTTTCAAACACCAAAATATCCTCAGGGATTACCGTTATAGAGACGTCGTTAACCCCGGCCGGCAAGCGGCCGGCGCGGATGCGCGACCGCACCGGCTCGCGGGCTCCCGGAACCGCAAGCGTCAGGAATTCCGCCTCGCCCAGGAACCGCCGCGAGAGGATGCGTGCCGCGATCGCCCCGCCTGCCGGAGCCACATCGACGTCCGACAGCCGGACCGCGACGGAGACCGCCCTTCCCTCGCCGATGCCAGCCGCCGGCGCATTCCCGAGCGGCGTCGCCACCATGCCGTCCTTCACCATGCCGTCGAACTCATTGATTTCCGAAAAGAAACCGGCGGCGAACAGACTGGAAGGCCGGCGATAGAGATCATCCGGCGTGCCCATCTGCACCAGCCGGCCGTCTTTCAGAAGCGCGATCCGATCGGCCATCCGCATCGCCTCCTCGGCATCGTGGGTGACGATGATCGCGGTCGCCCGGCTTTCTTTCAGGATCGCCAGCGTATCGGCGCGGATAGCATCCTTTAGCCGGGAATCGAGGCCGGAAAAGGGCTCGTCCATCAAAAGCACGCCCGGCCGCGGGGCGAGCGCGCGGGCAAGCGCGACGCGTTGCTGCTCGCCGCCGGAGAGCGCATGCGGGTATTTTGCCGCATGGTGCGACAAGCCGACGCGCTCCAGCGCTGTCGCGGCCTCGGCAACCGTTTCCCTAGCAGGGAGCGCGGCCAGTCCGAAACGGACGTTTTCCATCACCGTCATATGCGGAAAAAGCGCGAAATCCTGGAACATCAGCCCGACGCCGCGTCTCTCCGGCGGAAGAAACCCTTTGGGGCCAGCCACTTCGCGGCCGTCGATGACGACGCGGCCGTGGCTCTGCGCCTCCAGCCCGGCGGCGATCCGAAGCAATGTCGTCTTGCCCGAGCCGGACGGCCCGAGCAGGCAGAGAACCTCGCCCGGCTCAGCCGTCAGCGAGATTCCGCGGATCGTCTCCCTGCCGTGATAGGAATGGCGGATATCTTCAAAGGCCAGCCGCGAGGAAAAGGCGCCGGCGGGCGCGTATCTCGTCTCGTCCGTGGCCGACTGTGCCGGTCTCATCATGTCCCTGCCCGCTCGCACCCGCAAAGCCGGGCTTTTTCAGAGGAATGCGCTATTCCTGCGCATCGCCGCCGGGTGTCAAGAGGCCGAGTTCTTCAAGATCGAGTTGGGTGATCGGGTCCTCGTCCTCGGAAAGCTCGTCAACATTCTGCGGAATAGGGATCGCGAAGCCCGGCGGAACGCGTCCGGACAGCAATCCCGCGCCCTTCAATTCTTCGAGACCGGGCAGGTCGCGCAGCTCTTCAAGGCCGAAATGGTCGAGGAAATCCGGCGTCGTGCCGAGCGTCACAGGCCGGCCCGGCGTGCGGCGGCGGCCGCGGAAGCGCACCCAGCCGGACTCCATCAGCACGTCGAGCGTGCCCTTGGAGGTCTGGACGCCGCGGATCTCCTCGATCTCCGCCCGCGTAACGGGCTGGTGATAGGCGATGATGGCGAGCACTTCGAGCGCCGCGCGCGACAGTTTCCTCGCCTCCGTCTCGTCCTTGCGGATGACGAACGAGAGATCGGCCGCCGTGCGGAAGGCCCAGCGATCGCCGGTCCTGATGAGGTTGACGCCGCGCGGCGCATAGATATCCATCAGCCGCTGCATGACGGCCCCGACATCCACACCGAGTGGCAGGCGTTCGACCAGAAAGGCTTCCGAAACCGGCTCTGCAGAGGCGAAGACCAACGCTTCGGCGATCCGCTCGACTTCCTCCAGCGAAAAGGATTGGCGCTCGGCGCCCTCCTCCGCCGCGACCGGCAGTTCGTCGTCCTCTTGCCGGCTCAATCCGCGCCTCCCGTGGCCACGCCTCCCGTGGCGGGTTGCGGTACGGCCCGTGGCGTCTGGCCCTTGCGCAGGTAGATCGGCTGGAACGCCCCCTCCTGGCGGATTTCGAGCGTGCCTTCCCGCACCAGTTCCAGCGAGGCGGCAAAGGCGCTGGCGGTCGCGGTCACCCGATCCTCCGGCGGAAGAAAAGGCAGCAGATAGTGCTGCAGCGCCGTCCAGTCGGCGACCTCGCCGAGCATGCGGGTCAGGAGGTCGCGGGCATCGACCAGCGACCAGACCTTGCGCCTCTCGATCGTGACTTGCGTGACCGCGTTGCGCTGGCGCAGGTTCGCGTAAGCCGACAAGAGATCGTAAAGCGACGCATCGTAGGCGGATTCGACGCGATGCGGGATATGTTCCGGCGCGCCGCGGGCGAAGACGTCGCGGCCAAGGCGGTTGCGATTGATCAGCCGGGTCGCAGCCTCGCGCATCGCCTCCAGGCGCTTCAGCCGGAAGGCGAGCGTCGCGGCCATTTCCTCGCCGCTCGGACCGTCATCGCCCTTGGCCTGCTGCGGGATGAGGAGCTTCGACTTCAAATAGGCGAGCCAGGCCGCCATGACGAGATAATCGGCTGCCAGCTCGATGCGCACCCGCCGGGCGCTCTCGATGAACTTCAGATATTGCTCGGCCAGCGCCAGGACAGAGATGCGGGAGAGATCGACCTTCTGATTGCGGGCGAGATGGAGGAGCAGGTCAAGCGGACCTTCGAAGCCGCCGACGTCGATCACCAGCGCCGGGTCGTCCGTCGCCCGTTCCGCGACGCCCTGCCAGAGCTTGTCCATCGGAATGGCATTCTGCGATATGTTCATGGCCATTCCCAACCTCGTCCTGTCGCCGGCCGTCAGGAGACGGCGAGCAATTCGTGAAACTCGGCGCGGATCGCCTCCTCGTCGGCGTCGTCGCCCGGTCTGAAGGCTGCTTCCACCGCCTTTGCGCGCCTCAGCGCTTCGCCCGCAAGCGGGATAGCCTCCTTCACCACGGCCTTCATTTCGTCCATGACGCCGTTGCAATGCAAGATGATATCGCATCCGCCCCCAACTATCCTCGCCGCGCGCTCGCCGATCGTGCCCTTCAGCGCGTTCATCGAGGTGTCGTCGGACATCAGGAGACCGTCGAAGCCGATATGCCCGCGGATGATCTCGTCGATCACCTTGGCTGAGATGGTCGCCGGCTCGTTCGGGTCGATCGCCGTGAAGACGATGTGGGCGCTCATCGCCATCAGCTCGTTCTTCATGGCGACGAACGGCAGGAAGTCATGCGCTTCGAGCTGGGCGCGCGAGGCGGTGACGACCGGCAGCTCGTGATGGGAATCCGCCATGCCGCGGCCGTGGCCGGGCATATGCTTCATGACCGGCAGCATGCCTCCGGCCTTGAGCCCTTCCGCCGCCGCCTTACCCATATCCGCCACCGCCTTGGGGTCGAAGCCGTAGGCGCGGTCGCCGATGACGTTGCTCGCGCCTTCGACCGGCACGTCGAGGACCGGCAGGCAATCGACGTTGATGCCGAACTTCATGAGGTCGAAGGCGTGCAGGCGCGACATCAGCCAGGCGGCTCTGAGGCCCTTCGTCCGATCCTGCCGGTAGAGTTCGCCGAGCACCGCGGCAGAGGGATAGCGCTCGATCATCGGCGGACGGATGCGCTGCACGCGGCCGCCCTCCTGGTCGATCAGCACGGGCGCATCCGGCCGGTCGATCGCGTCGCGCATCGCCGCCACGAGATCGGCGATCTGCGCCGGCTCGACGCAATTGCGGGCGAAGAGGATGAAACCCCAGGGCCGCTCGTCCCTGTACAGCGCGATTTCATCCGGGGTGAGGGCCGGGCCGCTCGAGCCCAGGATCATTGCTTTTGATTCGCTCATGGTCCGATCTTAGCCGATTGAAGGCGCAATAAAAAACGGGGCGACAGGCGCCCCGTTCCACTTCCTCCGCTGCAGGTCCTTACCGGGCGACCAGGCAGCTTCCGCCGGCGGCGCGATAGCGTTCGCAGAGCGCCACGGCATCGTTCTTGCTGCCTGCCGGGATGCGGACGCGATAGAACGTGCCTTTGCCAGCGATTTCGGCGGCCTTGATGTCCACGCCGCGGCCACCGATCACGCCGCCGAACTTGGCGGACAGGTTCTGGTAGGATTTCCGGGCATCGGCCTCGGACGGCAGCGAGGCGATCTGGATCACGTAACCGCCCTCGCCGAGCGAGGCGGTCTGCGTCGCGGCAGGCTGCTGGCTCGGAGCAGCCGGCTGGTTCGAAGCGCGGACATTGCCCTGATCCGTCACGGCCGCGACGACGTTGACCGGCTGTTCGGAAGGCCGGGCGATCGGAACCGGAGCCCTGAGCGCGGGCGCGGAAGCGGGCGTCTCAGCCGGTGCGGCAGGTGCGGCAGCCGCCTCGACGGGAGGCAGCGCGATGTCCGGTGCAACCGGATCGAACGGTTCGGATGCGGCTGCCTGTGCTGCCGGCGCGGAGACAGGGGCGACGCCGGCGCTCGGAGCGGGCACAGCCGGCTGGGTCTGGACAGGGGTTGCAGGAGCCGAAACCGGCGCCTGCCCCGAAGCAGCCGCAACTTCCGGCAGCTTTGCGCCCGATGCGGGTATCTTGGCGGGCTCCGGTGCGGCAAGCGCGGGGGCGGAAACTTCCTGCTCCACCAGCGTCCCATCCGGACGGACGATCATCGTCTTCACCTTGCGCGGCATGACCGTGACGGGCTGCTGCTCGGCAGATGCGGCCGCCTGCTCAGGCTGATCCTGCGGCAGAAGACGCGCGTCTTCGGTGTCTGCCACATCGGTCGGCTCGATGTCGTTTTCACCCTCCAGCGGCAGCGTGTCAGGCATCAGCGTCTTCTGGACGACGTCGACGGGCTCCTCGTTGGAGGAAATCAGCGTCTCCTGCTTGGGATCCTGCGACGAAAGGCCGGCCACGCGATCGTAAACAGCCTTGTCCTGGTTCGGGACGGTCTTGCCGCCCGGGTTTTCGGGGGCGACCTTCACCGGCTCGGTATCGGCGGCGATGATGACCGGCTCGCCGCTTCCACCAACGCCCGGCACGCCATTGCCAAGCCAGGCATAGGCGCCGACGCCACCCAGGATGACGACACCGGCGAGAACTGCCGGCACAGCCCAGCTTCGAGCGGAACTGCGCGCCTTCTCCACGGTGGCGAGATAATCGGCCTCGGCATAATGCAGCTCTTCATTGTCTGCCGGCGGCAGGGGAGCGGCAAGACTGCGCCGGAAATCCTCCTCCAGCGCGCGTTCGAAATCGTCAAGATCGGTATAGTTCGGCGCACGGCCAGCCTGAGCAGGGCGATCGGCCGCGCCCTGCGCCGCGGAAGCGATGGCAATCTCGGGCTTGCGTGCCGGGGCCGCATCCGCCTTTTCCGGCGTCATCAGGAGCGTCGCGAGTTCGGCATCGATATCGAGATCGTAATCGGGGCGATAGACCGGCGGCTGTTCCGGCTCTTCCGCCGGCAGCGAGGGCACGTCGAGCTCGGCTATGGCCTCCACCTGATCCTCGGAGTCGGCGATCTGGGCCGGATCGAAAGGCAGGTCGGCAATCGTTTCGACGTCTTCCTTCGCCTCAGTCTCCGCCGTCACCGCCGGCGCAGCCGCCGCGACGGGCACCGGGGGGACGGCCGGCATCGCGGACTTGGCGGGGGCCGTTTCGGCTTTCGCGGCAGGCGCGGTCTTTTCCGGCTGCTTCTGCGCCTCATCCTCGACAAGGTCGGCAAGATCCAGTTCGAGATCGCCAAGCGCAAGCTCGAACTCCTCGTCGGAGAAAGGATCCTTTTCTTCAACCGCCGGAGCCTTCGCTACCGGAGCTTCGGGAGCCGGAGCCTTGGCGACCGGCATTACCGGCTCAATGGCGGGCGTCGCGAGAGGCTCCGATGGAGCCGGTTCGGGCACTTTGGAGAAAGCGGCCGCGGGCAAACTCGCCGCCGTCGGCAACGAATAACGCTGGACGTCGTAGATCAGCTCGTCCAGTGCGGAGAACCGAGTTTCTGCCCGTGCCGGCTCGGTGGAGGCCGGAGGAACGACGGATGCCGCGGGAGCAGCCGCCTGAACGTCTGCAGGCTTAGCCGGCTCGGATACCAGCGTCTCGGCAATGGAAGCCTGCTCCGGCTTCAGGTCCGGAAAATCTTCCTGGGCTGGCAGATCGAAAGCCTGCCCGGCCGGTTCCGGCGCGACCGGCTCCTGTCGCGGAGCCGGTACCGACGCGGAGGCAAAATTGGCGAGCGGCATCCGGAAGCCCGGAACGTAGGCGCCCTTGCCCTTCGGCTCGGACCTTACATCGGACTGGCCTTCGACCGCAGATGCTGCGCCGATTGAGCTTTCCAGCTCGGCGGCAAGATCGAACTCCTGGGCGGACTGCTCGTCCAGCCCGGAGAACGATGCCTGGGGGACGGCCGATACCTCGCCCATGACAGGAAGGTCGGGCAGATCGACAATCGGATCGGCACGATCGGACTGCTGCACCGGTTCGACAGCCGGCTCAGCCTCGACGGGCTCGGCCTCGACCTTCTCAACGGCAGCATCGAACGCGGCCGGCGCTTCCTCGTCGCCGAAATCCAGATCGCCGTGAACGAACGCTTCGCGATCGGACGGCAAAAAGGCCGGCAGTTCGGCGGCGCTTGCCTCGACGGGAATGAAATCGAGTTCATCCGCCTCCAGCGATCGGCCGGGAACGGAAGGCGCCTCGTCCAGCGTTATGTCGTGTACGGGATCGAGACGGGGCGCGTCATAGCGCTCGAACTCGCGAAGCAACTCGTCTTCGAGATTGAGCGCCGGTTCATGCCTGGGCTCAGGCGCGGCAGCGCCAAGCGGCGCCGCGGGGGTTGCGACGGGCCGATCCTCATAACCTACAATGCGGGCGAGTTCTGCCAGCGGGTCGTCATCGGCAAAGAAATCCGGCAAATCATTCCGGCTACGCGCAAGGTTGTTATCTGCCATTACCTCGTCCACTCACCTACATTACAACGCATATGCCAGTGCAATGTGGGGAAATGGTGGCGTTTTCTACCGCATTTCTTCCGGTGCTGCTGTGCCTGTAATTGCAAGTCCTGACTTCAAAACGGAGGCGACAGCATGCACCAGCCCAAGTCTGGCAACGCTTAATTGTCGGTTTTTATCGTTAACAAAGCGTAAGTCGGCATTTTCGGAGCCTTTACTCCAAAGAGCATGGAATGAACTTGCCAGATCATAGAGGTAAAAAGCAAGCCGATGGGGCTCCTGCGCCTGGGCCGCGGCCTCAATAACCCGTGGATATTCTGCGAGCTTCGCAACCAGCCTCAGTTCGTGCTCTTCCGAGATCAGGCCCACATGCGCCGCAAGGTCGAGAGCCTCGACATCCATATCCGGAAACGCCTTCTGCGCCTGCCGGAAGACCGACGCGCAGCGGGCATGCGCATACTGCACGTAAAAGACCGGATTGTCCTTCGACTGCTCCGTCACCTTGGCAAAGTCGAAGTCAAGCGGCTCGGAACTCTTGCGATAAAGCATCATGAAACGCACCGCGTCGCGCCCGACCTCGTCGACCACGTCGCGCAGCGTGACGAAATTGCCGGAGCGCTTCGACATCTTCACCGGCTCGCCGTTCCGGAACAGCTTGACGAGCTGGCAGAGGAGCACGGTGAGCTTCGCCTTGCCGCCGGAAACGGCGCGCGCCAGCGCTTCCAGACGCTTCACATAGCCGCCATGGTCGGCGCCGAGCACGTAGATCATCTCGTCGTAGCCGCGGTCGAACTTATCCTTGAAGTAAGCAACGTCGGCGGCAAAATAGGTATAACTGCCGTCCGACTTGATCAGCGGCCGATCCATGTCGTCGCCCACTTCCGTCGAGCGGAACAGCGTCTGCTCGCGATCTTCCCAATCTTCCGGCAACTGCCCCTTCGGCGGCGGCAGCGTTCCCTTGTAGACATGCCCCTTGAAAGTCAGGTCGTTGATGGCCGTACGGATGCGCTGCGCCCCGTTGGCATGCAGCGTGCGCTCGGAGAAAAAGATGTCGTGATGGACGTTCAGCGCGTCGAGGTCGTCGCGGATCATCGCCATCATGGCATCGATCGCCTTGTCCTTGACGATCGGCAGCCAGTCCTCTTCCGGCATATTGTGCAGCCGCGGTCCGTATTCGGCCGCAAGCTCCCGGCCGACCGGCACGAGATAATCGCCCGGATAAAGGCCTGACGGGATTTCGCCGATCGTCTCGCCGAGCGCTTCGCGATAGCGCAGGAAGACGGACCGGGCCAGCACATCGATCTGGCTGCCGGCATCGTTGATGTAATATTCCTTGGTCACGTCATAGCCGGCGAATTCCATGAGATTCGCAAGCGCGTCACCTACCACGGCACCGCGGCAATGGCCGACATGCATCGGACCGGTCGGATTGGCCGAAACATACTCGACATTCGCCTTCCTGCCCTGCCCCAGCGTCGAGCGGCCGTAGCTCAGGCCCGATCCGATCATCGACGCCAACAGGTTCTGCCAATAGCCGGTCGAAAGCCGGATGTTGATAAAGCCGGGGCCGGCCACCGAAACCTCGCTGACATCCGCATCGGAGCGCAGCGCCTCGGCGATGACATCGGCAAGCGCGCGCGGATTGGTGCCGAGCGGCTTTGCCAGAACCATGGCGGCATTGGTGGCGACATCGCCGTGGCTCTGGTCGCGCGGCGGCTCCACGGTGACACGCCCGAAATCGACCTCGCTTCGCTTTTCCTTGATGATCTCAAGAGCTTCCAAAGCGTTCTTAATTCTGATTTCGAAGTCGGCGAACAGGTTCATGTCACTCATCCGGGCATATTGGCCCATGCAGGCAGCTAAAGCCGTTAACGTTTGCGGGGTGCCTAGCGCAAATCGGGAGTCTGGTCAAACAGCTCGCCATGCGCCTTGATCGCATAGGTGTCCGTCATCCCGGCGAGATAATCCCCCACATGACGCGCTCTCGCCGCCTCGCCGAGACCGGAAATGTGGTTGACCCAGTAATGGCTGCGCATCAGCGACGGGTCATCCATATAGGCCCTGAACAGATCCTGGACGATCTGCGTGGCGCCGGCGCGGATGCGCATAATGTCCGGGTGGCGGTAGATGCGCGAGAACAGCAGCTTCTTGATGCAGCGGTCGGTCTCGGCCATGTCCGCTGAAAACGTTGAGATCACGTAGTCGGCAGCGCGGATGTCGCCGGCGCTTTCAGGCTTCAGCTTCTTGAGGTTATCCTGCGAGACGCCGATTACGTCCTCGACCATGCGGGTGATCTGCCGGCGCGTGACCTCGTAGGCAAAGCGGCTGGCTTCGAGATGCGGATAGCGCTCTCTCACATCCGCCATCAAGCCCGCCAGGAACGGCACGTCCTCCAGCATGTCGAAAGTCAGCAGCCCGGAGCGCAGGCCGTCATCGATATCGTGCGTATTGTAGGCGATGTCGTCGGCGATCGCCGCGACCTGCGCCTCGAGGCTGGCATAGCTTGCGATTTCCAGGTCGTGAAGCTGGCAATAGTCCAGGATCGGCTGCGGAACAGGCCCGCGCGTGCCCTCGCCCGTCTTGGTCAGCAGCGGTCCGTTGTGCTTGACCAGCCCCTCCAGGCTTTCCCAGGTGAGATTGAGCCCGTCGAATTCCGCATAGCGCCGTTCCAGCTTGGTGACGACCCGGAGCGACTGGGCATTGTGGTCGAAGCCGCCATAGGGCTTCAGCATCTCGTCCAGCGCGTCCTCGCCGGTATGGCCGAAGGGCGTATGGCCGAAATCGTGCACCAGCGCCACGCCCTCGGCGAGATCCTCGTCGAGCTTCAAGGCACGCGCCAGAGCACGGGCGATCTGCGCCACCTCGATCGTATGGGTGAGCCGCGTGCGATAATGGTCGCCGTCGGGGCTGATGAACACCTGCGTCTTGTGCTTCAGCCGCCGGAAGGCGGTCGTATGGACGATGCGGTCGCGGTCGCGCTGGAACTCCGAACGCGTCAGGCTGACTTCCTCCGGGAACATCCGGCCGCGCGACGCCCACGGATTGGCCGCATAGACCGCACGCTCGCCGCTACCGAACCCAAGCACCCCGGTATCGATCGTCATGCCTTCACCTGCTTCCTCATGCGCACCCCACCCATTGACGCGCGGTTCCCGTCTTCATACCTATAGTGAAGCCGTGCGCAATGCCGGTGACAGTTATTCGAGCTTACCCTCCGGGCTTTGCCCGGTACTCACTTTGTCAGGACCACCGGGCCTTGACCCCGGCAGGAGACGGAAATGAATGCAAATGTAACCCTCTCGGATGCGGCGGCAAAGCGTATCGCCGAAATCGTCGGAGGCGAGACCGGCAAGCAGGCGCTGCGCGTCTCGGTCGAAGGCGGCGGCTGTTCGGGCTTTTCCTACAAGTTCGACCTTGCCGAGGCACCCGAAGCCGACGATGTCGTCGTCGCTAACGGCGACGCCAAGGTGCTGATCGACAGCCTCTCGCTCGTCTACATGGCGGGTTCGGAAATCGACTTCGTCGATAACCTGCTCGGCCAGTCCTTCCAGATCAAGAACCCCAACGCCGTCGCGAGCTGCGGCTGCGGCACCAGCTTCTCCATCTGATATCGATCTTCGGCTGATATCGGCCGCTCCGGTTCACTTCGCCCTTCCCAACGCTTCCTCTTTCGCTAAAAGAGGAAGCGAACAGACGGAGGGACCGGCATGAAGATCGCCACCTGGAACATCAACGGCGTCAAGGCGCGCATCGACAACCTGCGCCAGTGGCTCACCGATTCCCAGCCTGACATCGTCTGCCTGCAGGAGATCAAATCCGTCGACGAGACTTTCCCGCGGCTGGAGATCGAGGCGCTCGGCTATCACGTCGAGACCCACGGCCAGAAGGGTTTCAACGGCGTGGCGCTTCTCTCGAAGATCAGGCCGGACGAGGTGATGCGCGGGCTTCCGGGCGGCCAAGGCCCGGACGGCCAGGTGGACGAGCAATCACGTTACATTGAGGGCGTCTTTTCCGTTCCCGGCGGCGCGATTCGCGTCGCCTCCATCTACCTGCCGAACGGCAATCCTGCCGACGACCCGGTGAAATACCCTTATAAGCTCTCCTGGATGGAGCGGCTGCGCCAGCACGCGCAAAATTGCCTGTCTTTCGAAGAGCCGCTCATTCTTGCCGGCGACTACAACGTCATTCCCGAGCCGCACGACTGTTTCGATCCGGCCGTCTGGGCAACGGATGCGCTCTTCCTGCCCGAGACGCGGGCCGCCTTCCGCCGCCTCGAAAACATCGGGCTCGTCGATGCGGTGCGTGCGACGACCGACGCAACCAAACTCTATTCTTTCTGGGATTATCAGGCCGGCGCCTGGCAGAAGAACAACGGCATCCGCATCGATCATCTGCTCCTCTCGGCGGAAGCAGCCGACCGCCTGAAGTCGACCGCGATCGAGAAGCATGTGCGGGCATGGGAAAAGCCGTCCGACCACGTGCCGGTCGTCGGGATTTTCGACTTCAACTAATCGAGGACGTCAGTCGCCGCCATTGGCGAATTGCTGCGACAGCGCAATCGCGCCGCGGCGATCTTCCTCGCCGGCCACGGAAAACGCCTGTTCCTGCAATTGCTGCATCCAGATGCAATCCTTCTGGGTGCATCTGTCGAGCGCCGCCGTCATGAAGGCGAGCCCCCGCACCGTCTGGCCCTCTTGGAAGAGCACGTTACCGAACACGGACATGGCGCCCGCATGCCCGTTCCTGCGGGCCTGATTCAGCCATTTCTTCGCCTGCTGGATACTGGCGGTGCCGCCCTCGCCCGAAAGCATCATCTTCGCAAGCTGAAACTGCGCCTCGGCAACGCCGAAGGTCGAAGCGACCTGGAAATAGATCTGCCGCGCCTGCGAAAGATCGGGCTTGACCGGGCTGCCCGGAATGCCGCGACGGTAATAATTGGCGAGCGACAGGAGCGCGTTGATGAAGAAGCCCGTATCTTCCGAACCGGGCTCGACGCCTTGGGCAGCGATCTCGTTGTAGATCTTGAAGGCTTCGAAATCGTCCTTCGCCACGCCGTCGCCATAGGCATACATGTTGGCCAGCGCCCAACGCGAGCCCGTATGGCCCTTTTCGGCGGCATAACGATAGGCTTCGACCGCATCTTCCTTCTGGCCGTTCTTGTAGGCCTTGAAGCCGAACTTGAAGAGATCGAAAGGCCCCGATTCCTTGGTAACCCCCGATTTGATGTCGAAGGCCGCCGCCGATCCCGCCAGAGCCGAGGCGAGCGACATTCCAAGAAGCAATACTCTCATGGATCCTATGTCAGACTTCGGCATGGTTCAGTTTCTTTCACTCCGCACACGGCTTCCTACGGCAGCCCGAGCTTCGCCCGCTGCCGGAAAAAGGTTCATCCGGTTGTATCCGGTGCCTGTTCCTCCCGAGAGAGGGATGAAACTGTAACTGCCGTTTTCGGCAAGACTAGGACCCATTGCGGCCGCATCCGCCGCATGAGAGGACGGCATCAGAATCCGCCCGCCGGCGCGCGAAAAGCCCGGCTTTTCATAAAGAAACCCGCCCATGATACTCCAAAAACGCGCCCCGCCCCCGCGGTCCGCGACCGTTACCCCTCTACCGCTGCGCCCTGTTTGTGGCGGGAAATGGACAGAAACAATCCCTCTCAAGGCGCCTGATAATAGTCCCTCAAAAGTGTTGCCAAATCGTCACAAGAATCTTGCGGCAGAACGTCAAAAAATCTCCGGAACGAATAGATGCCCCGGAGATAGTCCGCCGGCAAAACCGGCACCGGATCAAGACGGCCAGGCCGTCCGTATCCAGCGCCGGTTCCCGGTCGCGTTCAGAACTTGATGGTATAGTTGGCCGTCAGGGCGTAAGCCCAGTCGCCGTCCGCCGTGGCATCGAAGGTCGCTCCGTCGGCGAGAGACTGGCTGCCGGAGGTCAGATAGCTGACGGCGCCGCCAAGCCGAAGCTGGCCCGGCCCGCAATCGATCGCCGCGCCGGCGCCGACAGTCCAGGTATCCGTCATGATGTCGGCCCCGGTTCCGACGCCCTTGTCCCAGCGTATGTTGACCGTACCGGCGATCTTGTCGGTGAACTGGTGCCCGACGCCGGCCATGATCGTCCAGCCGTCGCGCCAGTTATAGACGTCCTGGCGGTCACCGAGGATGTCGATGTTATAGTTCAGCGTCTGCAGAACGCTCCAGTCCGTCCATTCCACCGAACCGTAGACCAGCCAGCCCGGCGCGACGCCGCTCTGCAGGCTGAGCTTCAGCGACTGAGGCAAGGAACCGTGACCGTTTGCATCGAGAAGCGCCGGCAGACCGAGCAACGGATTGGGCGTGAAATCGCCGTCTGCCTCATGCTTGACTTCCGACCGATACATGAGCTGCGCGCGGAGCGCATACTCGGGAATATCGTAGCCTACGCCCAGCCGGTAACCGAATGCGGAGTCATCCTCCAGTCTCAAGGTTCCGATGTTTGCGACCGCCTCGTAATCGAAGTCCTGCATGAAGCCGCCGCCGATGAAATGCAGACGGCCCTTGCCCAGTTCGAAGCTGACGTCGCAGGTCCCGCCATATTCGTTGGTGTGGAATTTCTTGCTGCTGTAGGATGTCGGAGGGCTCGAAATCAGATCCGCCGTCTGCGCCTGAGTGCCGTATTTCGAGTCGCCGCCGAACGGCCTCGTGTAGGTGAACGCGCAGGCGAACATGTCCGAGAGGCGTCCCATGATGGCGACATCCGGAATGAAATAGTCCTGCGAGTAACGGCTGTCGGAAGAGCTCACGCCGCTGATCGTATCGAATTTGCGGTGCGGATTCACATAGATCACGCCGGCTTCCGCCGCCGCGTTGCCCCGTTCGTAGAGAATATCGGTGCTGGCCTCTCCCCACGAAAAACCACCGGCGAGGACCTGGGTCTGCCAAAGTCCGACGGCTCCGAGAGCCAAAAGTCCCCTTGTAATGCGTCTGCTTATCATAATTGCTCCCACTCCCAGATAAGTGACCGGAATCACTTGTAGATGGTTCGTTCCGAATGACAACTTTCCGGTGTTGCGATTGCAGCTTCGCAAAAGCTTGCCTGATTTACGTAAAAAAATCGGGAACACAGGTCCGGGGAGCCATTCCTGCACAAATTTACTACTGCTGCGCGTTACACCCCAGGAATGTTAGAATTTTATCATTTCACGGCGACAGACTGTGTTCATATCGCAACAGTTCGGCTTTCTGCCTGTGAGCAGGCGCACACTTTGGAGCACCGCCCGCGATCACAGCGCCTGAAAAAAGAAAATGCCGCGACCGTTTCCGGCGCGGCATTTCGATCACCCAGGGGAACCGATCAGCCGGCTTCGCTGATTCTCCGCAATGCCGTCTTCAGATTCGCAAGCTGCACTTCGAGTTCGGCGAAGCGCTCGCGTTCGGCCGCGACCACTTCCGGATCGGCATTGGCGACGAACTTCTCGTTCGCCAGCTTCTTGGCCGTCCGGTCCATCTCGCTCTCCGTCTTGGCGACCGCCTTTTCGATGCGTGCCTTTTCGGCCGCAAGGTCGATCAGATTGCCGAGCGGCAGGCAGGCGGTCGCCTCGCCGACGACGATCTGAGCCGCTCCCTTCGGCGCGACGCCGGCGAGTTCGATGGCCTCGACGCGCGCCAGGCGTTTGATCGCCGCCTCGTGGCGCTTGAGGCGCGACTGGCTGGTTTCATTGGCGCCGACGACGATCAGCGGCGCGACAGCCGACGGCGGCACGTTCATTTCGGCGCGCGCCGAGCGCAGGCCGGAGACGAGATCGACCAGCCAGTTGATTTCTTCGGCTGCCGCCGGATCGGAAAACTCCGGCGCCGGCCATTCGGCATGGCAGAGCAGGCCATCGCGCGTATCGGTATGGGCCCAGAGCTCCTCCGTCATGAACGGCATGAATGGATGCAGCAGCTTATAGGTCTCTTCCAGCACATAGGCCGCGCAGGCCTGGGCTTCCGCCTTGGCCGTCCCGTCCTCGCTCGCGAAAACGGGCTTCAGGAATTCGAGATACCAGTCGCAGACCTGGTTCCAGACGAAACGGTAGAGCGAGCCCGCCGCCTCGTTGAAACGCTGGGTCTCGATCGCCTCGGTGACGTCGCGGATCGTCGCCGAAAGCTCCGTCAGGATCCAGCGGTTGATGGTGAGCGTGGCGGTTTCCGGAATGAATTTCGGATCGGCCTTGACGCCGTTCATCTCGGCGAAACGGGTGGCGTTCCAGAGCTTCGTGCCGAAGTTGCGGTAGCCTGCGATGCGGGCCGGATCGAGCTTCACGTCGCGGCCCTGCGCCGCCATGATCGCCAGCGTGAAACGCAGCGCGTCGGCGCCGTATTCGTCGATGAGGTTCAGCGGATCGATGACGTTGCCTTTCGACTTCGACATCTTCTGACCGTTCTTGTCGCGGACCAGCGCGTGCACATAGACGGTGTGGAAGGGCTCGACCGGATTGCCCTCCTCGTCCTTCATGAAGTGAAGGCCCATCATCATCATACGGGCAACCCAGAAGAAGATGATGTCGAAGCCCGTGACCAGAACGCTGGTCGGGTAATATTTTTCCAGTTCCTTCGTCCTGTCCGGCCAGCCAAGCGTCGAGAAAGGCCAAAGGGCCGAGGAGAACCACGTGTCGAGCACGTCCTCGTCGCGGGTCAGGATCTCGCCCGGCTTGAAGTTCTCCAGCAGATCTTCGACATAGGCCTTCATCGGCCCTTCGTGGGACAGATAGTGCTGGATCGCGGCCTGAAGCGCCTCTTCTTCCGTCTTTTCGACGAAGACCTGGCCATCCGGGCCGTACCAGGCCGGAATCTGATGGCCCCACCAGAGCTGACGCGAAATGCACCAGGGCTGGATGTTCTCCATCCACTCGAAGTAGGTCTTTTCCCAATTCTTCGGCACGAACCTGGTGCGGCCCTCACGGACCGAAGCAATCGCCGGCTGAGCGAGCGTATGGGCATCGACATACCACTGCTCCGTCAGGCGTGGCTCGATCGGCACGCCGCCGCGATCGCCATGCGGAACCATGTGCTTGTGCGGCTCGATCTTGTCGAGCAGGCCCGCTTCCTCGAATATCTCGACGATGACCTTGCGGGCATAGAAGCGGTCCTGCCCGTCCAGCCGGTCCCAGGCGCCATGCAGTGCCGCCGGATGATCGAGCCCTTCGAGGAAATCCTCGTTGTCCTTGATGGTGATCGTGCCGTCGACATTCATAATGTTGATGGCGCGCAGGCCCGCACGCTTGCCGACCTCGAAGTCGTTGAAGTCGTGCGCCGGCGTGATCTTGACGGCACCGGTTCCGGCGGTCGGATCGGCGTAACTGTCGGCCACGATGGGGATGCGGCGGCCGACGATCGGCAAGATCACATGCTTGCCGACGAGCGACCTGTAGCGGTCGTCGTCCGGGTTTACCGCAACGCCGCTATCGCCCAACATGGTTTCGGGACGGGTGGTGGCGACGACGAGATAATCCCGCGTCTCGAACTCGGTCGGTCTGCCGTCCTCGTCGAAGGCGACCGGATATTGATAGGTGACGCCGGGCTCCAGCGGATAGCGCAGATGCCAGAGGTTGCCGTTGATCTCGTGCTGTTCGACCTCAAGGTCGGAAATCGCGGTGAGCAGCTTCGGATCCCAGTTGACGAGACGCTTGTCCTTATAGATCAGTCCCTGCTTGTAGAGCGTGACGAAGACTTCGAGGACGGCCTTCGAAAGCCCCTCGTCCATGGTGAAGCGCTCGCGCGACCAGTCGCAGGAGGCGCCGAGGCGCTTCAACTGGTTGAAGATCAGACCACCGGATTCCGCCTTCCATTCCCAGACCTTCTCGACGAAGGCCTCACGGCCCATCTCGCGGCGGCCCGGAAGCTGGCGCTCCATCAACTGGCGCTCGACCACCATCTGGGTCGCAATGCCCGCATGATCCATGCCCGGCTGCCACAACACGTCCTTGCCGCGCATCCGCTCGAAGCGGACCATGATGTCCTGCAGCGTGTTGTTGAGCGCATGGCCCATGTGCAGCGAACCGGTCACGTTCGGCGGCGGAATCACGATCGTGAAGGTTTCCGCTCCCGGCTTCGCATTGACGCCGGCGCGGAAAGCATCCGCCTCGTCCCAGGCTTTTGCGATCTTCGGTTCTACGGCTGCGGAATCATAGGTCTTTTCGAGCATTTTCTGACCCGTTTTGGTCTTTGAAGAGATATCGGCGTGTAAATAGGAAGGGGTGTTCCAAGTCAATAAAAAAGCCGCCCCGTCACCGGAGCGGCCGTTCCATGTCGGGTCGGGCTGGCGGATCGGCTGCGCCGACCGCTGGATCGGCTGGGTTGACCCGGGACCAGCTATGCTGACCCGTGGACCAGCTATGCTGACCCGTGGATCAGCGGCGCGGACCGCGGGCCACGCGCTCGATCTCCTCGCGCACTAGGCGCTCGACCAGCGTCGGCAGGTTGTCGTCCAGCCATTCCTGCAGCATCGGGCGCAGCATGTCCTGCGCCATCTCCTCGAGAGAACGGCGCTCCATGCCGTTGAACACGGCGGCGAGATCGCCGAAGGATTTCGCGACCTGGGCGCCCGCTTCGGCGGACAGAAGATTTGCGGCCTCTTCGATCTTGGCCGGCAGGCTCCGCGGTTCGGGAGCGGCAGCAAGCTTCGGCTCCTGCGGGGCAGGCGCTTCGGCCCTTGCCGCCACCGGCCGGGGCGGTTCGAAAGCCGGCGGGGTGGAGCGGTCCATGGCTTCGGGCTGCGGCACGACCGGAGCGGGCTGGGCAACCGGCGGCTCGCGGAATTCAGGCATGCGGGAGGTCTGGGGACGCAACGGAACCTGCTCCTCCTGGCGGGCTGGCGGAGCAGTCGGGGCCGGAACAGCCGCAACCGGAGCAGTCGAGGTCATAGCGGGGCGCATATTGCCCGTTTCCTGCTGGCGCGCGGACGCTGCGCGCACCCGTGCGGCGACATCGGCCAGAGACAGCGAGCGTTCCGGCTGGGCCGGCTGGCCCGCCGGTGCCGGCGCGTAGTTCATCGTCTCGTTGCGCGTGGGCAAGCCGGGATCATTGGCAGCCATGTCCGGGCCAAAACCCGCCTCTTCGGATTCGTCGATTTCCTCCTCGTCGAAGGCCGGAGGCAGCGGGCGAAGCGATGCATTCTCGGCGTTCGGTTCATTGCTTTCAATGATCCGGCGAATGGACGCCAAGATTTCTTCCATGGAGGGTTCACGCGCTACATTTGGCTGAGCCATTTTCATCCCCTGTTACCGGCACTCGATTCGGCCTGGTGGAAACGCGTTCCGAATCGCAGTCAGTTTAAGGCGCTAGGGGAGTCGGAAACAACGACAAGTGCCTAACGCCCCTGACCGATGCACAGTTTTGTGGCGACGTGAATCCCGTATGTCACACTTCAATGGAACGGGAGCTATATTCGTCCAAAACGAAAAAGGGCCTCGAAGGCCCCTTTCCCATCGATGCATTCGGATCCCTTCCGGCGATCAGAAGACGAATTCCCGTGTCTTGCGGAAACCCGGCAAAGGCTTCACCGAGGCATTGAAATGGGCGCCTTCGGAAATCACGCCCTGCTCGCGCACGAGCACTTTCGCCTGGGCGGCGTTGCCATAGCCCACGACGGCGACAAGACGGCCACCCTCGCGGAGCTGCTCCAGCAATGCGGCCGGCACTTCCTCGACTGCACCGTTGACGAAGATCAGGTCGTAAGGCGCTTCGTCGGCATATCCTTTTTCCAGCGCGCCGGTCACCACAGCGACATTGTCGTAGCCGAGCGAAGAAAGCGTTTCCGCAGCCTGGGCCGCCAGGGCCTCGTCCACCTCCAGCGAAACCACGGAACCCGCAAGCAGCGACAAGACGGCGGACGCATAACCGCTGCCGGTCCCCACTTCGAGCACGACGTGGTCCCTGGTGATCGCGGCAAGCTGCAGGAGCTTGGCGAGCGGCGAAGCCTCCATCAGGTAACGGCCCGGCGCCACCTCGATATCCGTGTCGATATAGGCGAGCGATTTGGCCTTGGCCGGCACGAAGGCTTCGCGCGGAACGGTGTAGAAGGCCCGCAGAACCGAGTGCGACGTGACATCGGTGGTGCGTATCTGATTTTCCACCATCTTCGTCCGTGCTGCTTCGAAATCCATCATCTCTGTCGTCCTAAAAACACCCGGCGAGAAGCCGGTCCAATGCGTTCCGTCTTACTGACGCTGCGGCACGCTTTCAAGACGCTGCTCCGCTTCCAAGCAAAAAAGCGGAGAAGATCGCGGAAACGTTCGTCGCGGATGGGAGGAAGCGGATGGATCAGGCGTAGGCCGGAGGCGCCACGTCGAGCTTGCGGGCGGCAAGATAATCCCTTCCATAGGAGGAGCGCAGACCGTGATCCCTGTCGAAGGCGAGTTGTTCTGCGGAAGTCAGCGGGAAAATCCCGTCGGCAAAAGTGCCGGTACCCTCGACCTCGTTGGCCGGCTGGCGCTTTACGGTGATTGTCCTGGTGATCATATCGCTTCCCTCCGTTCCGCCCATAAAGCCATGAACAGGCCTTTCCGTTCCCAGGCTAGGATGAGAAAGTTAAAAATTAACCATATTGCGGCGCATGCGAAGCGCAGAACCGTTCGATGGAAGCCGAGGGATTTCAGGAAAAATGCGCGTCATGGTTCGACGATCGCGCAACCGGCGCCGGCCCTTCAGGCAACGCGAGAAAAAAACATTAAGGAATACTTAGATAGATATTTTTTACTGCACGTTGAGCGAATAATATTGCACGCCTAACGCATCTCCAGCCGCCAAATCCACCATCACCTTGGCGTGAAACAGGATATTCATCAACGTAGTGTCGGGAGCGATTCCGGCAATCTCCGACACTCTCATCGCGTATTGCGACAAGATGGTGCTAACTGTATCGTCTGAAATATTGATCGCCTGGCCGTCGATCATCGCATTGAGAAAGGCTTCGGATATGTCGCCCGGATCGTCGCCCAGCGTATCTATAAGTTCACGCATCTTTGCGAATGCTGTCAGCTTTGACATGTGGATTCTTCCCCGGGCACCTCAATACATGAGACAACTAATCAGAGTTTTGTCAATACCCCAATACCACACGGCCATATAAATATGATCTCATCATGGGCAATGGATCGTTCTCGGTCACAGGGTCTGTCACGGCGATCGGGCCCGGCCTCACAACGCCCGGGAACCACAGGCAATCGGATCCTTTCGCAGCGGGGGTTGCCACTCTCGGAGACCACCCCTATCTCACCCTTGCCGCCATCGAAGCGGCAGCAAAGCCGGACAGAACGGGACGGAGGCGTTGGTCGCGATGAGAGAGGTTGCAGGCAACCCGCCGGGGCCGAGGTCGTCGGAGCCGACCCATCGATGCAAGCGCTGAGGCAGACGCTGGGTTAGGACCGATGACGATCGCGCGGTTGACAGTGGTCCGTGGTCTCATCGCCGTAGGTTTGGCCTCGTCCGGTGCAGCGGCTTACCCTGGCGGAGCCTATTCCGCAGGCGAGGAGGCAGCGGTCGACGGCTGCCTGTATGAACGCCCGGAAAAGGACGAGACCGAGCCCTTATGCATCCGGCGCGAAAGCTACAACCGCGACCTCTGCCATGTGATGGAGCGTGTCGCCGCCGCCAATGCGCTGCCGCCCGAGTTCTTCGCGCGCCTTATCTGGCGGGAAAGCCTGTTCCGAGCGGAGGCGGTGAGCCCCAAAGGCGCGGAGGGCATCGCGCAATTCATGCCGGGAACAGCGCGGCTTCGCGGGCTTTCCAACAGTTTCGACGTCATAGAGGCGCTCGCCGCATCTTCGCGGTACCTGGACGACCTGCGCGGCCGTTACGGAAATCTCGGCCTTGCCGCAGCCGCCTACAATGCGGGCGAAACGGGCCTGGAAACCTTTCTCAAAGCGGGGCGGTTGCCGATCGAGACCCGCGACTACGTGTTCGCCATCACGGGATACCCGGTCGAGATCTGGAAGGACAAGCCGCCGGAGACCGCAGCCCCTCCCCTCGATGCTTCCAAACCTTTCATGGACGGCTGCGTGGAACTCGCGAGCACGCGCCGCATCAGGGAACCGGTTCTGATCGGCTCCGCCGATTGGGCTCCCTGGGGCGTGCAACTCGCCGCTCATTATGACCCGAGCGTGGCCGGACGGCTCCTCACAAATGCCGTCAGCAGGCTTCCGGAACCGCTCAATTCCGAAAGGGCCCTCATGGTTCGTCAGCGAGGCGGAAATTTCGGCCATCGGCCGCGATACGCGGCAAGGATCGGGCGGGAAACCCGGGCGGAGGCGACGCAGCTCTGCAGCGAGATCAAGGCCGCGGGAGGGGCCTGCACCGTGTTCAGGAACTGATGACGTAGCTGTAAAGAGATTGGAGGCCTCGCCGAGAATCGAACTCGGGTGCAAGGATTTGCAGTCCTCTGCGTCACCACTCCGCCACGAGGCCATCCGAACGCATGAAGAGCGAGTGGTGTCGGGCGTTTAGAACGAATCGAATGACGGTGCAAGCGGGTTCGGGCGGATTGTCTTCTTTTTCCTGAACAAGGCGGAAGACGGTTACCGAAGGGCGAAAACTCCGCGGCTGCGTCCGCCGATATCCACAAGCCGAGGCCGGGCGCCGACAGCAACAGAACTCCGGCTCCCGCCACCCCGATCTTCAGGAGATATCCTGCGACCGATGCGGCGCCTCGGGAGCAGTTTCCGCCAAGTTTCGGAGCCATCGCGGGCAAGCGCCGGCCAGACCTGGGAAGGGGAAAAATTTATCAAAAATGATGGAACCAAACCCCATCTTGTGGGTTGTTCGCGCCGCAATACGAGGTGTGGAAATGATGAGTGACGTAACCGAAGCAAACGAAGCCTTGTGGAGTTCCCCAGTCAGAGTACGTGTCGGATACGGTTTTCCCGAAACAATCCGCGGCCCGCGGGAGGCCCTGGAATATCTCAAGTGGCGGTGGCCGGTGCGCGAGGGTACCTACTATATCAAGGCTCTGAGAGAATGCGCAGCCTGCCTGCAACGCGGGATCCCCCTGGAGAAAGTTCGGGAAACATTCGTGCTCGCCAGCATCGAAGCGAAAATGCTGGGCTGACCGCGGCGCCTTAAGCGGCGGTTCGATATTTTGTCGCGCGTTCGCCGGAAGGCGGAACGGGTGCGTCTTCACGGCAGGAACTGCCGTGGGAGGAGGTTACCCTTTCCCGATGATCGGCGGCAGCCGCATACGTCCCGCGGCGCTCAGCCGGGCCAATAGATGTCGGAGCGGAAATCAGCCGGAATGTCGGTCAATCTGCCGATGGCTTCCGCCACGTAACCGATCTGCATGGCCAAGTAACGGATCTCGCGCGGGATGGGAATGCCCGTCAGCGCTTCGCGATTGCGCCAGGTTTCGAAGCCGGCCGCCCGGATACGCCGTTCGGCTTCCCGAAACACTTCTTCCCGGCTCGGAACCGCGTCATCCGCCGGCCCGGCAGCCATCGGCGGGCGGGCCGAGAGGCCGCCCTCTATCACTCTGAACATCAATATTCGCCCTCGTCTTCAATCCCGCCGATATCCTACCGATTCGGGGCGAAACGCGCCAGAGTCCGTGCATGAATGCTCATGTAGCGAAGCGGGCGGAACTGTGTTAGAATAATGGCGTTGTCAAGGTGGGGAGTCACCGGGCGGCGAACATGCGGTAGGAGGAACCGTCGTGGAATATCTGGAATTCATCACAACCCTCAATCCGGTCGTCATCGCGATCCTCGCGATCGTGCTGGCGTGCGGCGCCTATGACCATTGGGTGCAGTGGAAATAGAGCGTCGGCCATTCGGGTCCGAATAAGGCTCCGCTCGACGCCGTGAAACCCGCGCATGCGGCTTCGCGTCTTTGCTCAGGTCTTTGCTCACAGGCCGAATGCTGCTATGCATCCGGCCCGAAAGAGGCTGAGCGGAGCATCGATTTGGACGCAGACATCGAATTTCAGGATACCTCGACCTCGCTCAGCGAGACGCTGCGCAAGCTCATCGACGGCATCAAAGGACAATCGGTCAC
The DNA here is from genome assembly GCF_051400715.1 of Neorhizobium descurainiae. Lineage (NCBI taxonomy): Bacteria > Pseudomonadati > Pseudomonadota > Alphaproteobacteria > Hyphomicrobiales > Rhizobiaceae > Neorhizobium > Neorhizobium descurainiae. The sequence goes on along the minus strand of NZ_JBLFFK010000005.1, from coordinate 16,055 downwards.
GCTGCGCGAGCTGATGGATGCGGTCGGGGAACAGGGCCTGCTTCTCATCTGCGCCGTCGCCTCCCTGCCCTTCCTCATTCCCGTTTCCATTCCCGGCGTCAGCACCGTGTTCGGCGCCGCGATCATCCTGATCAGCCTGGCGATCATGGCCAACCGCCTGCCCTGGCTGCCGAAGAAGATCCTCGACCGCCAGCTCGACACCAAAAAACTGGTGCCGGCGCTGGAAAAAGGCGTCAACATCGTCTCCCGCCTCGACCGATTTTTAAAGCCGCGTCTTTCGGCGCTGACGACCGGCAAGCTCGTCAACCGGGTGAACGGTCTCGCGATCACGGTCGCCGGCGTGCTGCTGATGTTCCCGCTCGGCCTCGTACCGTTCTCAAACACGCTGCCCGGCATCGCCATCCTGCTGCTCTCGACGGGCATGATCCAGCGCGACGGGCTCATCGTGCTCGGCGGCTACGTCTTCAACGTCATCACGGTCATCTATTTCGGCGCGCTCGCCTATGCCGCCTTCAGCGCCGGCCAGGGGCTTGCCTCGCTGTTCGGCTGAACCTTCAGTTCTGCTCGGCCTTGCGCGCCCGGCGCCTTGCCCACCAGAGTGCGATGCGACGCCTTTGCCGCCGTACGAGCGGCAGGTCGTGCGAGAGAACCAGGAACCCCAGCGGCATCATCCAGAAACCGAGAATCGGCAGGAACCCCAAGGTGCCGCCGAATATCAACACAACACCGACAATGACCCGACCGATCCGCGAACGCGGCATGGGAATCCGCAAGCTGCCGAGCGCCAGCTTGCCGCTCTGCGGGTCCATTCCGAATCTCGACGACTTCCGCTCGTCTGCCACCAGGGATGAAACTCCTTATCCCAAAAGCCACCTTTTCCGTGCAAATGGGGCTTCAACGGGGATAAAACAACCAAGTTGGATTTTTTTGCAAAAACCGCTTGGCAAAACGCCAAAGCATTTGTATTACCCCCCGCACACGCCGCGACCCAAGCGGATGATCCCTGGTAGCTCAGCGGTAGAGCATTCGACTGTTAATCGACAGGTCGCCGGTTCGAATCCGGCCCGGGGAGCCAGTTTCTTGCCAGAGCGCGCCGAAAGGCGCGCTCTGGCCGTTTCAGGCCATCGATTGCGGGTTGTGAGCAGGCGCCACAGGATTCGGTTGTCTTTCTGCCAGCCTTGAATTCAGCTCTGTCTTTTATGAGATCGGAAGCCCCCCGAACCTGGTTGCGGGGCACTGGACTCATAGGATCAAATGGCTGTCCGCGGCGGCTATCCCAGAAAATGCGCGATCACGGATTTCATCCGCATCCCTACCATGCAGCGGCGCAGGTCCATGCGGCTGTCCTACCGTCGCCGGCCTGCCGACAGCCAAGGGCAACAGCATCAGCCTTTGGCAACTGCCGTCGTCGGCAAGCGTGAGTCGGATCGCGGCGCTGCGCCAGACGTCGACGCCTTTTTCATCGTAGGTTTCGGGGCGGCGAGTGTGGAAGATGAAATTGCCGAGGCCTGGAATGATCGCCCGCCCGCGATAAAAGGCGATGGGCTGCATGACCGGCGCGCCGGTGCCGAGGATCAGATCCGCGCCGTCGTCGATCAGGCTGCGGCAAAGATCGAGCAGCCAATCCGGCGTCACCTTCCAGTTCGAATCCCAATGATGGCCGTGGACCGCCACCGCCGCCAGGTGTCCGGCAGCCTTGGCGGCGGCGATGCCGGCGGTGAGGCGCTGCATGTCCTTCTCGTCGGCGGACCAGCGGGCACCGATTTCGTCACCCAGGGCGACCGGCGTGCCGAAGACTTCGAGTCCCGGACGCGTTCCGATGTCGTAGCCGACCGCCGCGCGTGCCACGGCGCGCTTGTCGTCGCCAAGCGAACTGGCGATCCGCTGCAGCGTCTCGAATTCGGTGGGCGGCACGATAACTGTCCGCTTCATCCGGAGCGGGGAAATCCCGGCGCGGTCGGTGGAGGCATAGTTGATATCCGGCTGCGGCCCCAGATCGACGGAAAAGACCGCCAGCGATCGCCCCGGCCCCGGCACGACGGCTGGTGCCGCAGCCTCGTCGATATCGGCGCCGCTGCCGGCGAGCTTCAGCCCGGCCGCCTCCGCCGCAGCGCGCGTGGCGGCAATGCCCGGGGGACCAAGATCAAAGGCATGGTTGTTGGCATGCGTGACCGCATCGAAGCCTAGCTCCCGCACGGAGGCGAGCGCTTCGGGGGAGGCCAGATGCAGCGTCTTCGTCTTGGTGGGCCATGCGCCGCCGGCATCACCCGTTGGCTCCACCGTCGCCTCCAGATTGCCGAAGGCGATATCGGCCTTGAGAAAATCCCGGACCTCACGCTGTCCCTCGCCGGAGAGATCGAGCGGACCGTGGATCAGGATCTGGCCGGTGACGGCGACGGTGAGCGGCATGGGCTATTTCTTGATCGGTTGCAGCGCCACCATCGCCTCCCCGCTGACGATCGGCAAGCGGATCGCCGACGGCCGCGCCGCGTCGCAGAACACGGTGTTGCGGGCGACCTGTGTCGTACGGCCCCGGCCCTCAGCGGCGTAGGTGTTTGGGTTGACGTCGTATTTCGGGAAATTGGACGAGGAAATGTCGAGCCGGATGCGATGTCCCTTCGCAAAGAGGTTGGCGGTCGCGAAGGGCTCGATCGTCACCTTGAAGACCTCGCCCGCCACGATCGGCTCCGGCTTCTCGAAGGATTTCCGATAGCGGCAGCGGATGATGCCGTCGGTGATGTTCAGTGCATAGCCGGTCGGATAATCCTGGCTCGGCGGATAGACATCGATCAATTTGGCCGTGAAATCCGTGTCCGGCGCATCCGAGGAGACGTAAAGCTCGACGGTGATCGGGCCGACCACGGCCACGTCTTCCGCAAGCGGCCCGGTCTCGAAGGAGAGCACGTCGGCGCGGGCGGACAAAGGTAGGCCCGGGTGCCTTGAGCCGTAGAACTTCTCGCCTTCCCGCTGGTCGAAGCCGCCCCCCTCGAAAATCGGTTGGCCGCTGGTCAGCGAGCCGCCGATCGTCGGCACCGGGTTCCTCGGGTCGAAATCATAAATGAACGGCGCGGCATCGGCCTTCGGCTTTTCCACTGAAAGCGAGCCGTTCTCGTGAATGTGGAAGTTGCGGTATTGCGTGCCCGGCAGAGGCCAGTCGGCTGCCTCGATCCAGTGGCCGCCGTGGTCCAGCAGGCCCTCCGCATTTCGCTTGCCGGAACGGCCGCCCATGACGAAGGCGCGTACCACCGGCCCTTCGGAGACGCCGTTCTCCCGGCCCTTCAGCCAGCGGTCGAACCAGTTGCGGCGGAAGGCGAGCCAGCTTTCGGTGACGTTACCGCCGAGCGGGGCGGCACGGCCGAAAGACGTGTCACCGGCAAGGGTCGTGTTGCGGTTGCCGTGCAGCCAGGGCCCCATGATGAGCTGAAGCGGCCGCGTTCTCTTGCCGGAAAGGCCGCGGTAGTTGTCGAGCGTCGACTTCACATAGGCGTCGTACCAGCTCGACATCAGCACGATAGGCACTTCCGGAAACGTCTCGTAGAAGCCTTCCATATAGAGGCCGACGCGGCGCCAGCTTTCGTCGAACGTGCCGCTTCGCCACTGGTCGAGCAGGTAGCTCTCGTATTCCGGCATCCAGCGAACCGGCGAAACGCCTTCGCTCCAGGGCATGACGGAGAACCAGGCGTGGATATCCTCGGCCTCGATCGCGGCGCTGGCCAGTTCATCGCCTTCGCCGATGGCCTGGTTATAGGCCCAAGTGGCCTGTTTGAGTTCGAAGGCGCCGCCCTGGCGGATGCCGCATTGGTAGGCGTTCGAAAAGCCGCCCGAATCCAGCACCATGCAGGCGAGGCCCGGCGGATTGAGGCAGGCGAGCGCCGCCTGCGTATGGGCCGCATAGGAAAGGCCCATCGTGCCGAACTCACCGTTCGACCAGGTCTGCTCCACCAGCCAGCGGGCGGTGTCGTAGCCGTCCGCCGCTTCGGAAATATACTTGCTGAATTCGCCTTCGGAATTGTAGCGGCCGCGGCAGTCCTGATAGACGACGGCGTAACCGGCCCGGACGAAATAGGAGGCGACCTCCTCCCGCTTCATCGGCGTCGACATGCCCACTTCGATCTCGGAGCGCGAACGTTCGCTCTTGCCGTAGGGGGTGCGCTCCATGATCGCCGGCAGCCGCCCCTCGATCACCTTGCCGTCCTTGGCCGGGCGGTAGACGTCGGTCGCGAGCCTGATGCCGTCACGCATCGTCACCATCACATCGCGTTCGACGACCACGTCGTCGGCTATCACTTCCAAGCGCGATGGTGTCAGGGTATCCATGTCTTTGATCCTTGAAAATATTGAGGGAACCAGCTTTGGTGGCAAACCTTCGCACCCTGCTCTACGTCATCCTCGGGCTTGTCCCGAGGATCTAACCACGCCAGCAAATCAACCGCTGCAGATCCGCGGGGACAAGCCCGAAGATGACGGCGAGAGAGGTTCGACAGCTTTGGGCTGCTTGCCTCTCCCGTTTGCAAAAATCTTATTTCGCAATCCCCGCCAGCACGGGCGTCGTGTCTTCCGTCATGTTGGCGACATAGGTGAGGTTCGCCTTGCCGGCCCAATGGACCTTCTGCCAGTAGAGCGGGATGACCGGGACATCGGCGAAGACCATCTTCGTCGCCTTCTGCAGCAGTTCCACCCGCTTTTCGGCATCGAACTCGGCGGTCGCGGCGCGCATCGCATCATCGAAGGCCGGGTTCGAATATTTGGTGCGGTTGAACGAGCCGGTTCCGGCGTCCTTGTTGGCGGTCATCAGCAGGTTGCGCAGGCCGGTCGCCGAGGTCGGCGTCGAGTTGCCGAGCGAGAAGACGAAGGCGGAGAATTCGCCGGCCGAAGCGCCCTTGGTGTAGACGTTATAGGGTTGGGCAACGACGCCGTTCACCTTCAGGCCGCCGCGCGCGAACATCTGGCCGAGCGCCTGGGCGACTTCCGCATCGCCGGGGAAGCGGTCGTTGGACGTGTGGATGGTGATGCCGAAGCCGTCCTTATAGCCTGCTTCCGCGAGCAGCTTCTTGGCATCTCCGGCATTGAAGGCCGGCGCGGGGATCGACGGATCGTTGCCGGCAACGCCGTTCGGCACGAGCTGGCCGGCGGGCTCGGCCGAACCGTCAAGGATACGGTCGATGATGAGCTGACGGTTGACGAGGTCGGAGAGCGCCTGTCGCACCTTCACGTCCTTCAGCGGGTTCTTGTCGAGCGGCCTGCCGTCCTTGTCGGTGACGAAGGGGCTCTTGTCGCGGGCGCTGTCGAGCGCGAGGTAGATCAGGCGCGACGAGGCGATCGAGAAAACCTTGAGGCCGGAAATGCCTTCAATGGTCTTCACGTCGCCTGGCGGCACGGCGTCGATCAGATCAACGGCGCCGGAGCGCAGAGCCGCGACGCGCGAGGCGTCGTTCGAGATGAACTTGATCGTGACGTTGTCGAAGTCCTGCTTCCTGCCCCAGAAATCGTCGTTCTTGGTCAGGACCAGGTTGTCCCCCGGTGTCCAGGACTTGAACTTGTAGGCGCCGGTGCCGATCGCCGCCTTGCCGCTGTTGAAGTCCTCGATCGAGGCGCCTTCGGCGACCTTCTTCTCGACAATGTACACGAAACCGATCTGCTCCATGAAATCCGGCGTCGGCTTCTTGGTCTTGAACTCGACCGTCAGATCGTCGAGCGCCTTCATGCTGTCGATCGCAGCGACGTTGCCGGAGAACGGTGCCGGGCTGTTCGGGATGTTCCTGGCGCGATCCAAAGAAAAGATCACGTCCTCGGCCGTCAGCGGATTGCCGTCATGGAACTTGACGCCTTCGCGCAGCTTCACCTGCCAGGTCAGCGGATCGGTGTTGGTCCAGGAAGCCGCAAGCGCCGGCTCCATGTTGATCGCCGCGTCCGTCTGCACCAGGCGGTCGAACACCGACTGGGCGATGTTCTGGTTGTTGCCGGTGCGCGAGAACTGCGGGTCGATCGCGGACGGCTCGGTGGCGCTGCCGAGCACGAGGTCGGCCGCCTCGGCCGAGCTCAGCGCGAGCACGGTGGCCGCGACTCCGGCCAACAGGAATTTCATCGGTTTCATAAGTCTGTTCCCTTCCTTTTAGATGGCCGGTTCGGCCGTTGCATTTGTGGTTTCGCTTGCCGGCAGGTCGTTCAGGTGGCAGGCACTGACGTGACCGGCTGCGTTCTCCTTCAGGACCGGCCGCTCCACGCGGCAGCGGTCGAAGGCCTTCGGACAGCGGGGATGGAAATGGCACCCCGGCGGCGGATGAAGCGGCGACGGGATTTCGCCCCTGATCGGCGTGAAAGTGCGGCGTCGATCGGCAACCGTCGGCAGTTCGCGGATGAGCGCCTGGGTATAGGGATGCTTCGGGTTGTCGAAGAGCTCGTCCGGCGTGGCGCTTTCCACCACGCGGCCCAGATACATGACAACGACCCGGTCGCAGATATGCTTCACCACGCCGAGATCGTGGCTGATGAAGAGGTAGGTGAGACCGAATTCCCGCTTCAGGTCCATGAAGAGATTGAGGATCTGCGCCTGGATCGAGACGTCGAGCGCCGCGACGGATTCGTCGCAGACGAGAAGCTTCGGCTTCACAGCCAGGGCCCGGGCGATGCCGATGCGCTGCCGCTGGCCGCCGGAAAACTGGTGCGGATAGCGGTCGAGGTAGGAGGCATCGAGGCCGACGCGCTCGGCGAGCGAGGCGACATAGTCCCTCACCTCGCGACCCTTGACGATGCCGTGCACCCTGGGCGCCTCGCCGATCAGGTCGATCACCCGCTTGCGCGGATTGAGCGTCGACATGGGATCCTGGAAGATCATCTGGGCCGAAAGCCGCATGGCGCGCTTTTCCTCGCCCTCAAGGGCGGTAAGCGGCTTGCCCTGCCAGCGCACCTCGCCGCCGCTGGCCGGCATGATGCCGGCCATCACGCGGCCGAGCGTCGATTTTCCGCAGCCGGATTCGCCGACGAGGCCGACCACCTCGCCCGGATAGACGGCAAGATTGACCTCAGCGACCGCGTGGACCGTCTTCTCCGTGAGCCCGGCGCCGAAGAGATTGGCGATCTTTTCCGCATAGTCGAGCTTGCGGGAAAAGCGCCGACTGACATCGACGGCTTCAACAAGTGGCGTCGTCATGCGGCGCTCCAGAGATGGGGGTGGAAGCAGCGGAATTCGCGATCGGCGGCGATCGACCGTATGGGTTCGGTGGCGCAGATTTCGGTGGCGCGGGCGCAACGGTCGCGAAAGGCGCAGCCGGAGGGACGCGAAAGCGGCGACGGCGCGAAGCCCGGGATCGGCCGCAGAGGCTCGCCGCGCGGCACGGCGGCCGGAACGGCGCTCAGCAGGCCGGACGTATAGGGATGGCGCGGCTCGGTGAGCACGCCGTCCACCTGGCCCGCCTCGACGATCCTGCCCGCATACATGACCATGATGCGGTCCGCGAGCGCCGCCACCACGCCGAGGTCGTGGCTGATCCAGATCAGCGCCATGCCGAACTCGGCGGCGAGCCGCTTGATCTCGAAGAGGATCTGCGACTGGATCGTCACGTCGAGCGCCGTCGTCGGCTCGTCGGCGATGATCAGGTCCGGCCGGTGCAGGAGGGCGATGGCGATCGCCACGCGCTGGCGCATGCCGCCGGAGAACTGATGCGGATAGGCGTCGAGCCGTTCTTCCGGCGAGGGAATGCCGACGAGACCGAGCGCATCGCGGGAACGGGTACGCGCTTCGGTGCGGGAAACCTTGTCATGGGCCAGCACCGTCTCGACCATCTGGGTGCCGACCGAGAGCACCGGGTTCAGCGTCATCATCGGGTCCTGGAAGATCATCGCGATGCGCTTGCCACGGATCGTCCGCATGGCCTTCGGCGACATCTTCAAGAGATCCTCGCCGTTGAAGAGGATCTGGCCGGAGACGACGCGGCCGGGCGGATCGACGAGGCCGAGGATCGAGAAGCCGGTGATCGACTTGCCGGAGCCGGATTCGCCGACCAGTCCGACGATCTCCCGCTCTCCGACTGAAAAGCTCACATCGTCGACAGCCTTCAGCACACCGCGGCGGGTCATGAAATGGGTGGAAAGGTTCTTGACCTCGAGGACATATGTCCCAGCACTTGTCATGGCACTCACCTTTCGCCCAGCCGGGGATTCAGCACTTCGCGGAGGCGATCGCCGACGATGTTGATCGAGAAGACGAGGAGCAGCAGCAGCACGCCCGGATAGACGCTGATCCAGTATTCGCCGGACATCAGCAATTGGTAGCCGTTGGCGATCAGGAGCCCGAGCGAGGGTTCGGTGATCGGCAGGCCGATGCCGAGGAAGGAAAGCGTCGCTTCCGCCGAGATGGCATTCGCCACCTGCAGCATGCCGATGACGATCAGCGGCGGCAGACAGTTCGGCAGGAGATGGCCGACAAGGATGCGCGGGGTGGAAATGCCGAGCGTCTGGGCCGCTTCGACGTAATCCTTGTTCTTCTCGACCAGTGCGGCGCTGCGCACGGCGCGGGCAAACGTCGCCCATTGCACCAGGATCAGCGCGAAGACGACCTTCCAGAGCCCCTGCCCCAGCAATGCCAGCAGCATCAGCGCCACGAGAATGGTCGGGAAGCCAAGCATGAGATCGACAACACGCATGATCAGCGCATCGATGCGGCCGCCGAAATAGGCGGCGATCAGGCCGAGGACGGTGCCGACGATGAGCGCCACGAGACCGGAAAAGACGCCGACGCCGAGACTGGTGCGCAGGCCATAGACCATCGCCGAGAACATGTCGCGGCCCTGCCCGTCCGTGCCGAGCCAATAGACGAGACCGTCCATGCTTTCCGAACCCGGCGGCAGCTTGGCGTCGAGAATGTCGAGAACCGCCAGATCATAGGGGTCCTGCGGCGTGATGTAGGGGCCGACGATCGCAGCGAAGAGCAGGACGAGGCAGACGATCGCGGCGATGACGGCCTTCGGGCTGCGGCCGATGCCGATCACCAGCCGGCCGAGCAGCATGTCTTCGCCGAGGAGTGCACGGGCGATCATTGGGCGTCTCCCAGCCGGACACGCGGATCGACCAGCGAATAGAGCACGTCGACCACGAAGTTGATGAAGATGAACAGGCTGACGATCACGAGCAGGTAGGCGACCACCACGGGGCGATCGAGCCGCATGATACTGTCGATCAAAAGCTTGCCGATGCCCGGCCATGCGAAGATCGTCTCGGTGACGACGGCAAACGCCAGCATGCTGCCGAGTTCCAGGCCGATCACGGTGATCAGCGGGATCAGGATGTTCTTGAAGACATGTACGAAGACGATGCGCTTTTCGGACAGGCCCTTGGCGCGGGCGAATTTCACGAAATCGAGCGGCATGGTCTCGCGCACGCCGGTGCGCGTCAGGCGGATCACCAGCGACACCTTGAAGAGCGACAGGTTGATCGCCGGCAGGATGAGATGTTTCAGCCCGTCCAGCGTGAAGAGGCTCGATCGGATGCCCAGGAATTCACCCATTTCGCCGCGTCCGGTCGACGGCAGCCAGCCGAGCCAGACGGAGAAGATCATGATCAGCATCATGCCCTGCCAGAAGCTCGGCAGCGAAAAACCGAAGATCGAGCCGGTCATGATCGCCTCGTCCGTCGCACTGTTCGGCTTCAGGCCGGAAAGGAGGCCGAGCGGAATGCCGATGACGAGCGCGATGATCAGGCCCACCAGCGTCAGTTCCAGCGTTGCGGGAAGACGCTCGATGATCAGGCTGATGGAAGGGCGGTTGAAGACGAAGGAACGGCCGAGATCGCCGTGCAGCGCGTTCCAGGCGAAGGTTAGGAACTGCTGCCAGAGCGGCTTGTCGAGACCGAGCGAAGCGATGACCTGGGCACGTTCGGCCTGGGTCGCGTCCGGCGAGATCAGCATCTCGACCGGATCCCCGATCGCATAGATGCCGATGAAGACGATGACGGCGGTCACAGCCAGGACGGCGATGCTCTGCAGGAAGCGGCGGATGACGAAAACCGTCATTTCGTGCATTCCCACTCACGAGGCGTCCCGCAGGGACAGTAAATTTCCATGGAGAAGGTTCCCCTGTTCTATTTGTGACGGGACGATAACGGTGCGCGAAAGATGCGCAATATTATGAGCGGAATGCATTGGCCTATGCGTTTTGCGCGAATAAACCCTGTTTCCGGTCTTCGCTTGCCTTCGGCACGCCGCACCGTAGGATCGACGAATGAACTTCAAGCAGCTCGAAATCTTCAAGACAATCATGGATACCGGCTCCACCATGGCGGCGGCGGCCCAGCTCGGCCTGTCGCAGTCGGCTATCAGCCGGCAGCTCGCATCACTTGAAGAAGAAATCGGGCGGGAACTTTTTCTGCGCGACAAGGGCCGGCTCATTCCCCGTCCCGAGGCACATCTGCTTGTCGACGAGGTGGACGATGTCGCCCAGAGCGTCGCAAGGCTCAAAGTCAAGATCGGCGACGTCCGGACCGGCGCCTTCGGCGAAGCTCTCGTGCGGGTCGCCTTTCCCCACAGTCTTTCGACCACCATGCTGCCGCTGCTGGTCGCCCGCTTCAAGGCGGATCATCCCCGCGTGACGGTGGAGATCCTCAGCGGCCCCTATGACGCGATCGAGCGCATGGTTCACAACCGCACCGCCGATCTCGGCTTCGTGCGCCTGCCGGCAGAGCAGCATTCCTTCGATGCCCGGCCGCTTTTCACCAGCGGCACGACCTGCGTCATGCCGATAGGCCATCCGTTGGCGGCAAAGCAGGCAATCGACGTCAACGACCTCGCCCGCAACGACCTCATCCTTCTCGGGCGGCAACGGATCAACCGCAATGAGCTCGAACACGAGCTGCGCCGCATGGTTCCGACCTATCGCTGCAGCCTGGAGGTCCATTCGGTGGAAACGGCCTGCGCCTGTGCCGCACAGGGGCTCGGAATCGCCATAGTCCCGACGCTGATCGCCGAATTCTTCCGCAGCGATGCGGTCGCGATGCGCCCCTTCCTGCCCGACAAGATCTCCGACTACGGGATCATCACCCTGCCCGGCACGCCGCTCTCATGGACGGCGGAAGCGTTCATAAATATCGTCCGGAACAGCAGCGGCACACCTGATCAAAACGATTCCTGAGCTCAAGTTCGGGCGGACTCGACGATCGGACGCACCGCCGCTTCCATGCTTTCCGTCGTTGTGCCCGTGACGATAACGCCGAGCAGCGGCGCGGCAATGCCGGCGGCTTTCAGTTTCGGCATGTCGTCCGGCACGAAACGCTTCTGGCTCGGCGCGATCACCGGAATGCCCGCCTTCGTGGTGATATCCCCGTAGCGGGCGAGATCGGTTTCGTTGAGCGGCTTGCCGTAATCGGCAAAGGCGGCGACGGATGCCTCCATCATTGCGCCCGGAATTTGGAGGATTTTCTTGAGGTCCTTGTCGGTGCTCTTTTCACCGAGCGCCGGCATCGGCCTCAGCCGCGATTGCAAGAGATGCGGCTGCATGTCGCTGAAATAAATGTTGAACCCCTCGAAGCCGAGATCGGCGAGCGCATCCATTTCCTCGGCGCTCGGCACCTTCTCCTGTCCGGCCATGACCAGCAGCGGCACGCCGAGCGTCGCAAGCTTTTCGTAGAAAGGCCGCTCCTCGGCAAAGCTGCCGAAGGTCGTGCCGGTCGCGCGATGATAGGCGTTGAGATGGACCTTGATGGCGAAGGCGCCTGCCCCGCTCGCTGCCTTGGCAAGATCGATGTCATGCCGGGCGAGCGAGACGATGACCGGGAATTCGCCGCCGCGCAGCGCCCTGGTGAGCTTGGTTTCCGGGTAAGTGGGCATTTCAAGGCCTCAGTTCAGACGCTGGCCGCCGTCGGCGGCAAAAAGATGGATACTGGCGAGGTCCGGACGAACGCGGATGGTCGCGCCGGGAGAGAGGGAGACGCGCTCGCGGAAAACGCCGGTGACCTGTGTTTCGCCAAGCCTCATCGTCACCTGGGTTTCCGAACCCATCGGCTCGACGAGCACGATCTCCGCCGGCACGCCATTGTCGTCCAGCGCGAAATGCTCGGGGCGGATACCATAGACCGCCTTGCGATCGCGGAATTCATGGGCTGCCTCCGGCAACGGCAGCAGGATGCCGGGCGCGGCGAAACCTTCCGGCGTGATCGTGCCGCTCAAAAAGTTCATGGCCGGCGAGCCTATGAAACCCGCCACGAACTGGTTGGCCGGGCGGTCGTAGAGGTCGAGCGGTGCGCCGATCTGCTCCACCCGTCCGCCGTTCAAGACGACGATCTTGTCGGCCATGGTCATCGCCTCCACCTGGTCGTGCGTGACGTAGATGGTGGTCGTCCTGAGCTTCTGGTGCAGGCTCTTGATCTCGCCGCGCATGACGACGCGAAGTTTCGCATCGAGGTTCGAAAGCGGTTCGTCGAAAAGAAACACCTGAGGATCGCGGACGATGGCGCGGCCCATGGCGACACGCTGGCGCTGGCCGCCGGAAAGCTGCCGCGGGTAGCGATCGAGCAGATGCGTGAGACCGAGGATATCGGCGGCCCACTTCACCCGCTCGGCGATTTCCGCCTTGCTCGTGCCGCGATGCTCCAGCGAGAAGCCCATGTTCACTGCAACCGTCATATGCGGATAGAGCGCGTAGTTCTGGAACACCATGGCGATGTCGCGGTCCTTGGGGTCGAGGTCGTTGACCACGCGCCCGCCGATCCGGATATCACCGCCGGTGATCGTCTCCAGCCCGGCGATCATCCTGAGCAGCGTGGACTTGCCGCAGCCGGACGGGCCGACCAGCACGACGAACTCGCCGTCGCGGATTTCGAGATCGACGCCGTGGATGATGTCGACGGCGCCATAACTCTTGCGGACACGGGAAAGGGTAACTTCAGCCATGGAGAAATCCGATTCTTCAGCCCTTGAGGCCGGTATGCGCGAGCCCTTCGACGAATTGCTTCTGCGCGATGATGAAGACGATGAGGACAGGCAGCGCCGTCAACGTCGCAGCGGCGAGCTGGATGTTCCACATCGGCCCGCCATAGGCGTCGGTATATTGGGTAAGCGCCTGCGGCAGCGTGAACTTGTCGGCACTCGACAGGAACACGATCGGTTCGAGGAAGAGGTTCCAGGAATGCAGGAAGGTGAAGATCGCGACCGAGGCCAAGGCGGGCCTGGCGAGCGGAAGGGCGATCTTTCGAAAAATCTTGAAGCGGCCGAGGCCGTCGACACGCGCCGCCTCTTCCAGCTCGCTCGGCAGCGTCACGAAGAACTGCCGCATCACGAAAGTGGCGAAGACGCTTGGCGCGCCGAATATCGGCACCAGGATCAGCGGCCAGTGGGTGTTCACCATGCCGGCCTTCAGGAACATCTGGAAGAGCGGCACGATCGTGACTTCCGACGGGATCAAGAGGCCGAGCAGGACGATCATGAAGATCGTGTTGGCGAACGGAAATCTGATCCGCGCGAATGCGTAGCCCGCCATTGAGGAGACGACCATCGTGCCGATGGTGACGACGGCGGCGATATAGGCGGAGTTCCAGTATTGCTGCACGAAAGGCTGGAGCTCGAAGACTTTGGAATAGGTCGTCCAGTCGTAGCTCTGCGGGACGAGCTGCGGCGGAAAGGCGAAGATGTCGCTGATCGGCTTTACCGACGATGTCACCATCCACCAGGTCGGGAAGACGAAGGGGATGAGCAGCACGCACATCAACCCATAGAGGAAAACCTTCATGCGCGGGGAGAGCTCAGCTTTCATAGAAGACGATCCTCTTGCGCATCTGCCATTGGGCGAAAGTCAATACGGCGACGATCACGAAGAGCAGGATCGACAGCGTCGAGCCGTAGCCGAAGAAATGGAATTGGAAGGCCTGCTGGTAGAGGTAATAGACGAGCACCGTGGTCGAGAGGCCCGGCCCGCCCTGGGTCAGAACCGCGATCTGCGCGAAGACCTGCAGCGAGCCGACGATGGTGATGATCGAGGTGAGCAGGATGGTCGGGCTGATCAGCGGCAGCGTGATGCGGCGGAACTGCTTGAAGCGCGGCGCGCCGTCGATGCGGGCGGCCTCGTAGAGCTCGTTCGGCACGCCCTGCAGAGCCGCGAGGAACAGGATCATGTTGAGGCCGACATTCTTGAAGACCTGCACGACGATGACCGAGATCATCGCGGTCGTCTCCTCGCGCAGCCAGTTCGGCCCCTCGACCCCGAAGACCTGCAGCATGCCGTTGATGCCGCCGTTTTTCTGCAAGAGGAAGCCCCAAACGATCGTCCAGGCGACCAGCGACACCACCACCGGCGAGAAGAACAGCGTCCGGAAGATGGTGATGCCGGCGAGCTTCTGGTTCAAAAGCACCGCGAGCAGCAGCGCCAGCGACAGGTTGAAGACCACGAGACCGGCGGAAAAGATCGCGGTCGCGCCCAGCACTTCGAGGAGGTTCGTATCCTCGATCAGCATCCGGTAGTTCTGCGCGCCCGTATAGGTGAACGTATTGGCGAGCACGTTCCACTCGTGCAGCGAATACCAGAAGACGAGCCCGAGCGGGATCAGCACGAAGACGGTGATGCCGATCAGCTGCGGAGCGATGAAGAGGAAGCCGGCGAGGCTGTCGCGCCGCGCAACCGTCCAGAACGGCGATGAGGCACGGTCTTCCGGAGCTACGTTTTCCTGCGCGACAGCCATACCGCCCCTTAGCGCTTCAACAGCGGGCCGATCTGGCCGCAGATCTTCTGGAGCGTGCCCGCGATATCCGCATCCGGACGCCAGACGGCATCGAGGCCGGAGCGCACGGTCTGCTGGATCTGCGCGAAACCGGTATGGCCGGGGATGACCTTGCCGGTGGCGATGCCGGAGATGACGACCCTGTCGATCTGTTCCTGGCTCAGGAGCGGATTCGTCTTCTTCAGCACTTCGGCGTTGAGCAGCGACTTGCGGGCAGACGGGAAGAACTGGCTGAGCTTGGCGGAGTTTTCCGGGTTCGTCATATAGGCGACGAATTCGGCCGCCGTCTCAGCGTTCTTGCCCGCCTGCATGACGCCGATGCCGGCCTGGCCGATCAGCGCGTATTCTCCGGCCGGTCCCTTCGGCAGCGGCACGAGATCCCAAGCGAACGGCTTGTCCTTCGGCAGCAGCGAGGCGCGGCTGATCTGGGTGATGGTCATCGCCGCGTTGCCGGCAAAGAAATCGACGTTCTCGCCGGGTCCGGGGATCGCCTTCTTCTTGAAGATCGCGTCATGGATGAAGGTCACGGCGTCGACCATCGGCTTTTCGGTCATCGTGCAGGTCTTGCCGTCGGCGCTCCATGGCGAGGCGCCCCAACCGTTCCAGATCGAGGCGAGGTTCTGCCAGATCTGGTAGTTGAAGTCGCGGACGATCAGGCCGCCCTTTCCTGTCTGGCCGGCGGCGGAAGCGGTTTCGATAGCGTGATCCCAATCCCACTGCCCTGCGGCGATGAGTTCGGCCGGCGTCTTGGCGCCGGCCGCCTTGATGACGTCGTTGTTGACGAACATCGCAAACGGCGAGGTCGAGAACGGATAGGCGTAGAGCGTGCCGTCCTTCGACCAGCGCTCCGCTGCCGTCGCGCTCAGCTCATCGAGATTGTAACCCTGTGCGGCCTTCAGAGTGGCGGTGAGCGGATAAAGCGCGCCGGAATTGACGAAGTCGTATGCCGCCGTCTCGAAGATCCAGGCCATGTCCGGCGCATTGCCGCCGGCGATTTGGGTGGTGAGCGCTGTGGTGTAAGTGTCGAACGGCAGCGACTCGTAGGTCACCGTGACGTTCGGATGGTCCTTCTTGAAGCCCGCTGCGATCTCGTTGAAGAGCTTCAGATGCGCCTCGTTGGCGCTCCAGATGGTCATGCGCAGGTTGACTGCATCCTGCGCGTTCGCGATGCCGCTCCCAACGGCCAGGATGCCGAGCGGCACGGCGATCGCCATTGCGGCAACTGCCGATTTCAGTGTCTTGTGATAGTTCATTCCCGTTCCTCCTCCAAAGATGGGTTGTTCAATAAGCTTCGATATTTGGCCAGCGGATTTCGATGCCCTGCCGGGTGAGTTGTCGCTGGAAGTCGTCGAGATGGG